>DAIRSS010000021.1:6531-23788 GCA_036804285.1 Ilumatobacteraceae bacterium | reverse complement strand
ACGCGATCGAAAACGGTGAGCGCCGACGTGATGCGTCGAGTTCGCCGCTCAGTGCGCCAGTCGCTGGCGACTAAATCAGTTCACCGATTGCAGGAATGCTTCGGCGATCTTGAGCGCTGCTCGTGCATCGGTGATTCCAGCAGCTCGTGGGTCGCGCTCGCCGTTCAAGAGTCGGCGAAAGACTTCATACTGACTGACAAAGCCGGCCTTGAACTTGAGGTCCCTCTCAGGGACCTGACTGTGCTCCACCACCTTGGGAAGATAACGCCTGATCGGTGTCTCGACTGTCGGTTCGACGACTTCCATGCCCTCGAATCGAGTCGCGATTTCGAATGGGCGCAAGTCAACGCGCTCCCCATCTCGGTCCGCCGTGATCGAAAAGTTTGCCGGGGTATTCCAGTTCGCCACAATTACCCCTGAGTCACCACGTTGAGTGGTGAAAACGGCGGTTGCTGCGGGCGATTCGGCCTTCGTCGTCACAAATTGACCGAGCATGATGTCACCAAAGACATACCTCAACAGGTCAAATCCGTGGACCGAGTTGAGGCGAACCGAAGCGAGTCGATCCTCCATCGTCCCCTCGGCGCCGATCGAGTCCGGCAACTGACACTGCACCGTGACCGGTCCACCGCTGTTCACAAAACTTCGGAGATAGTCAACCGATGAGTAGAACCGACGGTTGTAACCGACGATGATTCGATCAGCATGTCGGTCGAACTCGTCGAGCAAGCTTGAGTGCCGAGCTGTCGGCTTCTCGGCAAGAATTGGCTTGCCTGACCCACACGCCGCACGAAGCAAGTCGGGCATGCGATCGGTCAAAGTTGCGAGCAGGATCGCATCCCACCCATCAGATGCTGCAATCAAGTCCATGGGGTCATCCCACACTTGGCCTATTGAATGCTCGGAAGCGAACCGTTGGGCACTCCCGCTACCTGGCCGCGCAGCGACGTGGTCTACGACGAACCCAACTTCTCGCGCCGCAGCGACATGGAATCCAACGATTCCACCCGATCCAACGACTGCGAGACGGGGTTTCGGAGTCGTCACGTAACCGCCCACTGGCGTGAGTAATACTCGCTGGATTTCTCAAGTGGAAGTGGAACCGTACGTCGCGACTCGAAAGCAACAAGTGCAGCAAGTGCGCATTCCAACGAGCGTGCCGCATCACGAGTCGAGTAGGTCAAAGGGCCATCGGACTCAAGTTCGTCAAGCGCACGTGCAACTGGATGAACACTCGGTGGAGCGAACACTTGTGCATCTACGACAACGGCCTCACCTGTTCGAGTAATTCTCGGGTCGCGCTCGACTTCGGCGTCGTCACGTCGAAATGCCCGGATGACACCATCGGGACAGATATCGACCCGACCGCGTGGACAATAAATGCTTAAAAAGCCGTCGACACTTGTGTGATTCGAATAGGTGAGTGTGAGCAATCGACCCGAAGAGAACTGCCATACTGCGGTCCCTTGCCATACATCGAGATCGGTTCCACGTGGATTCATCCGATCGGCACTCCCGAGACCACTGACTGCGGTTGGGAACCCCCTGAAGAGGTCAACTGCAAGATCGACCCAATGCATCCCCGTCGTGATCAAGCACTGTGCGCCGCCATGGCCAACGATCGACACCGGCTCTCCACCAAGATGGTGGCGAGAAAACTGCAGTATCTGATCCACGAGCGTCGAGTACCGACGCTGAAGTCCGACGATCACTCGTGTGGAAGTGTGTTCGGCCAACTCTGCAAGATGATGTCCGTCCTCAATTGATGATGCAAATGGCTTTTCACAATAGATCCGTCTCACCCCATGATCGATGAGTCGGGAGACGTTCTCACGATGAAGTGGACCAAGGGTCGCGACCACGGCCGTCACATCCGCAGATCCGATCTGTCTTAGCGCGCCATCAAGGTTGCCGTGTGTAACTGCCTGCGAGCCGAAAGTTTCGCTTGCCCATGCTCGCGACTGTTCACTCGGATCAACTACGTGCAGAATCGAATACCGATCAGCCATCACCTTTGCATGACGCTTGCCAATCGAACCGGCTCCGACAAGCAACCCTGTAGTTGGCATGTCTCGTCAGCGCTTGAAATTCTCGAAGTACCGACTTGGCGTCGGTCCGCGCTGACCCTGATACTTCGAACCTCGCGCGCCCTTGCCGTACGGATTGTCAGCTGGTGTCGTCATCGTCATGAAGCTCACTTGACCAATCTTCATGTTCGGATACAACGTGATCGGCAGATTCGCCACGTTCGACAACTCCAACGTGATGTGTCCGTCGAATCCAGCATCGATGAACCCCGCAGTCGAGTGAATCAGGAGTCCCAGTCGGCCGAGCGAGCTCTTTCCCTCCACACGCGCGACGAGGTCGTCAGCGATTGCGACGCGTTCAAGCGTTGATCCGAGAACGAACTCGCCGGGGTGCAGCATGAAGGCATCATCGGGCCCGACCTCGACCAGTTCGGTCAATTCGGACAGGTCCTTCTTTACATCGATGACGGCGGCCGTGTGATTGCGAAAGACGCGGAACAGGTTCGAGACCTTGACGTCGATCGAAGATGGCTGCAAACACGACTCATCAAGGGGGTCGACCACGATTCGCCCTGCCGCGAGGGCCTCACGGATACTGCGGTCTGAAAGGATCACAACGAAGCACCCTAGTGAACGCGCTCAGTGCCCGAGAAACAGGTGGATGATGCGTGAAACGCGTTGCTACCCTCACGGAAACACTGGCGGGTGTAGTTCAGTGGCAGAACATCAGCTTCCCAAGCTGAGAATGCGGGTTCGATTCCCGTCACCCGCTCCACTATCCCCCGATGAGCGAGCCGAGTGCCCACACTGCGGCAATCGCGCCGACGAGAGCGAACGTCACCGTGCGAACGACGGGCGGCTTCGCGAGTTCCGTCGAACCCTGTCGATTCTGTGGCGGACGAACCAACGCAAGCACGTTGCCCACCGCCATCGCGCCGCCAAATGCAAGAACGAGCCATGCGAGCAGGTCTTCGCCAAGGAACACGACTACTCCCCGATGGCGTCGTCGAACACCTGGTCGTGTGCCATGTTGTCGAAGCGCGTGAAGTTGGCCTGCCACACCAACCGCGCCTGACCGAGCGGACCGGCGCGGTGCTTGGACACGTTGACCTCGGCGAGACCCTTCAGGTTCGGGTCTGCCTCGTAGATTTCGCCGCGATACAAGAACATGACGACGTCGGCGTCCTGCTCGAGCGCTCCTGATTCGCGCAAGTCGGACAGCGTCGGGTGCTTGTCGGTGCGCTGCTCGAGTTGTCGACTGAGCTGGCTGAGTGCGAGCACGGGGACGTTGAACTCGCGCGCGAGCAACTTCAACTTTCGGCTGATGTCACTCACTTCCAACTGACGGTTCTCGGGACGGCCGTCGCCTCCCATGAGCTGGAGATAGTCGATCACGATCAGCGCGAGTCCACCCTCGCGGCTGTACGTACGACGGGCCTTCGCACGAATCTGGCCGACCGTGGTTCCCGCGCTGTCGTCGATGATCAGCGGAATGTCCAGTCGTGCGACTGCACGACCGATCTTGCTCCAGTCGTCCTGACTCGGACGACCCATGCGCAACACGTTGCCGTCCACACTCGCTTCGCTGGACAAGATTCGTTGCGTGAGTTCGGCCTTGCCCATTTCGAGCGAGAAGAACAACACGGCTTGGTTGGTCGCCTGCGCAGCATGCACCGCAATGTTCAACGCGAACGCGCTCTTTCCCATGGCAGGTCGCGCACCGACGATGTTCAACGTTCCCGGTTGTAGGCCGAGCAGGATGCGGTCGAGATCGGCAAAGCCGGTCGGCACTCCGGTGATCGCATCGCCCTTCTCTGCGCGCTCGGTGAGTTTCTCGAGTGCTTGGCCGAGGAGAATCTGCACTTTCTCGGAGTTGTCACCAACTTGGCTCTCGGAGACCGAGAACACCTTGCTCTCGGCGTCGTTGAGTGCCTTCTCGATGTCGTCGGGTTCGCTGTAGGCGAGCTCGGCGATTTCGGATGCGGCACCGATCAGTCGACGCAGTCGCGCGGTGTCGTGCACGATCCGTGCGTATTGCTCGGTGCTCGTGACAGCCGGAACGGCGTTCTGGATCGAGAGCAACGCGTCCATGCCGCCGATCGTGTCGAGCAGACCCGCCTTGCGCAGTGTGTCGGCGACCGTCACCGGATCGACGGCCTCACCGCTCGTGTTCAACGAGCGAATCGCATCGAAGATGTGTCGATGTGCGGGCTTGTAGAACTCGTCCGGGCGAACACCACGCTCGATGGCGATTCCGATCGCATCGCGCGACAAGAGCATCGCACCGAGGAGCGATGCCTCGGCATCCAAGTTGTGGGGAGGGACGCGCTGCAACGAACGTCCGTCGTTGCGAGAGTCTCCCGATGAGGACATGTCGACCGTGACCCGGTGGGCCGTTGGTCCTAGCTCGCCGAAACGCTGAGCGAGATGGTGCCCGTGATGCCGGCGAACAACTCGACGGTCACGTTGTGGTCACCAACCGTGCGGATTGGCGAGGCAATCTCGATGCTCTTGCGATCGAGCGTGATTCCGGCCTGGGCGGACACCGCTTGCGCGATGTCTGTTGCGGTCACGGAACCGAACAGTCGACCTTCCGAGCCGGCCTTTGCCTGCACCTGAATGGTGCGCTTGGCGAGTTCGGCGACGATTGCCTGGGCGGATTCACGATCGGCGGCCTCGCGGAGGTCGCGTGCACGACGCATCGAGGTTGCCTGCACCACTGCACCATCGGTCGCCGCAATGGCGAGTCCGCGTGGGAGCAGGAAGTTGCGAGCGTGACCAGACGACACCGACACGATGTCGCCGCGACGTCCGACGCCGCTGATGTCTTGACGAAGCAGAACCTTCATGGCTTAGGCCTCCTCTGCTGGAGCTTCGGCGGGAGTCTCCTCGACGACGTCGGTCGCACTGACCTCGGCGTTGATCACGTCGGCGTAGGTGTCGACGAGTGACGCCTCGGAGCGGTCACGGCGCGGACGGTCCGACATCGAGCCGTCCTCTTCGCCGCGACGCGGGGCGCGTGCGGATGCGACGCGCTTCGTGTATGGCAAGAGAGCCATCTCGCGGGCGTTCTTGACTGCGAGAGCGACGTCGCGCTGCTGCTGAACGGAGTTGCCGTTCATGCGACGTGCCTTCAGCTTGGAGCGATCGGACATGAAGCGCTGGAGCAGGGTGACGTCCTTGTAGTCGATGTAGTCGACCTTCTCGGCGTTCAGCGTGTTCGGGCGCTTCTTGTACTTGCGCATCGCAGCTTTTGCTGCGCGTTCCTTGTTCTTCTTACTCGTCATGGTGGTGTTCCTTTAGTCGATTGGTGGTGATGGTCAGAAGGGTTCTTCGCCGTCGAACGGTGCGGCCTCTGCCGACTGTCCTTGCGGTGCGCGGGACGATCCGCCCTCGCCGCGTGGCGTGCGCTCGACCTGAGCGGTTGCCCAACGGAGGCTCGGTCCGAGTTCGTCGGCGATGACGTCGATGGCGGTGCGCTTGTCTCCCTCACGGGTGGTGTACTCACGCTGCTCGAGTCGGCCGGTGACGACGACGCGAGTGCCCTTGGTCAGCGACGCTGCAGCGTTCTCGCCAAGCTGGCCCCACGCGGTGACGTTGAAGTACGAAGTCTGCTCCTGCCATTCGCCGTTGACCTGATAACGACGACCGACGGCGATGCCGAAGGATGCGACGCCACGACCAGTGGTCGTGAAACGCAATTCTGGATCGCGCGTCAGGTTGCCGACGAGAGTGATGGTGTTGTCTGCCATGAGATGTGGCTCCTTTGTCGAGTCTTCGTTGTCCGACTATGCAGACGCAACGGCCATGCCGCGGCGTGCTGCCTCGTGGTCGGGCAAGCGAAGGAGTTTGTGGCGGAGGACGTCATCCGCGATACGGAGGGTGCGCTCAACTTCGTCGAGTGCCCCACCAGGAGCGACCACATTGAAGATGGCATAGAAACCCTCGGACTGCTTCTTGATGGGATAGGCCAGGCGGCGCTTTCCCCACCAATCAGGTGTGCCGTGAATCGACCCGCCGACCGCAGAAATTTGCTTGGTCAGGGTGTTGATCCAGTTGTGTGCCGCGGACTCTTCAAGCGAGCCGCTGACAATGACCATCAATTCATATGAACGCATGGCTGCGTTATCTCCCTTCGGTTCCAGTCGTGGACTGGAGCCCCCGTGGGGGCAGGTATGTGGAGTGATGAGCGTATCGGCACGCCCAGCAGGCTGACACACCCCTGTTGTGCGGAATCAGTCAGCGGCTGGCACTGCGCCGGCGCGGGGCCCGCTGTTCCCGTTCCGGGTTCAGCGCGAGGGTGCGCAGGAGGTGGTGCCAACCACACGTCCGACACGCCTCCACCACATATGCGGTGTAGTCACCGGCAACCGAGGTTCGCGCGATGCGTCGGAACTCATCGAGTTCGGTCGGCTTGGTGATGCAGCGACCATGACTCGGCAAACGGGGACCGAACACGTACGTCACGAGCACGACGTTGTCCTCGACACAGATCGGACACTTGACGATCGTCTCGTCACCGAAGTTGCGTGCCGCGCGCAAGAGTTCGGGGTGAGCGTCGCACACCTGATCGCGACGCAGTCGACCGCGCCGGTACTCGTTGATCAGTGCGCGTCGCGTGAGGCGATGGTCGACGATGCCGCCCAACTGGTGTCCGTTGTCGTCGGTCAACGACAGTGCGCTCAACCAACCCTTGCCCCTAGCCATGAGCCGACACGATAGTCATGTCAACAACGACTCAGCGACGTTCTGCCCACCATGAGCGCAACCGTTCGGTGATTGCTTCGGTGCCGATCAATCCTTCTTCGAGCCGGATCTCCATCAAGAACTCCATCGCCTTGCCGACGTCGCGACCAGGGGGAATGCCCAGCAGCTCCATCACTTGTGCTCCATCGAGTTCAGGTCGTAGTGCAGCGAGTTCCTCGCGCGCCATCACCTCGGCGATTCGACGTTCGAGTTCATCCATCCGTCGCGCGAGCAACAACGCCTTCTTTTCATTGCGGGTCGTGCAGTCACAACGCGTCAGCACGTTGAGTTCGTTCAACAACGGGCCAGCATCGCGTACGTATCGTCGGACGGCGGAGTCGGTCCACCCCATTGCATACGTATGGAATCGCAGGTGCAGGGCAACGAGCTCGGTGATCGCATCCACGTCTTGCGATGAATACTTCAGTGCCTTCAATCGAGCCTTCGTCATGCGCGCACCGACGACTTCGTGGTGATGAAACGTGACACCCTTGCCGTCCTTGTAGCCACGAGTGCGTGGCTTGCCGATGTCGTGGAACAGCGCAGCCAGGCGGGTGATCCGAAAGTCGAAATCGGGCGATGCATCAGGGCGCACGTTTTCGACGACGGCGAAGGTGTGCGTGAGGACGTCCTTGTGCCGATGGATCGGGTCCTGCTCCAAGCGCATCGCGGGCAGTTCGGGAAAGAAATGCTCGGCGAGACCGGTGTCGACCAAGAACCACAGGCCGGCAGTCGGATGGTCCGTCACCAGCAATCGATCGAGTTCGTGGCGGATTCGTTCGGCAGAGACGATCTTCAGCCGATCCGTCATCGACCGCACCGCAGCGACCAACTCATCGACGGGGACGAGTTGCAGGCCGGCGATGAATCGTGCTGCGCGCATCATGCGCAACGGGTCATCAGAAAAGCTCTCCGTCGGTGACAGCGGGGTGCGCAGGACTTTGCTCATCAAGTCGGCGAGCCCCCCATAGGGATCGACGAGCACCGGGGCATCGGAGGTGATCTCGAGTGCCATCGCGTTGACCGTGAAGTCGCGTCGGGAGAGATCGTCTTCGATGCGATCCGAGAAGTGCACGTCGGGTTTGCGACTATCGGGCGAATACGCCTCGGCCCGATGGGTCGTGATCTCGTAGGTACGTCCGTCCTTCTGCGCCGAGATGGTGCCGAAACGCTCCCCTGGCGTCCAGATCGCATCAGCCCAACCCGTGATGATCGTCTTGATCTCGTCAGGTCGCGCGTCGGTGGTGAAATCGAGATCGAACTCCGTCGTTGCGCGATCGATCAACAGATCGCGAACGCTGCCGCCGACCAAGAACAGTTTCTTTCGCTGCGCACGAAACAATTCGCCGAGTGGCGCCACTTCCGCCAACACTGGCGCAAACCGCTCAGGAACCACGAGAAGTAGGTTAGAGGCTGTGCGACGAGCGATAGCGGTGTTCTTGCTGGTCATCTCTCAGATGGTCAACATCCACCACGCATCAGCGGCGACGAGCGACCTGCGACTGATTGCACAGAACTTCAACGTCGCGAGCGATCGCCAATTCAGGTTCGTGTTCAACGTGAGCGATGAACAACTTCGCGAGCAACTCGGTGAGTCGAACACCGCGACGATCACGGTTCGTGCATATCCCACCGTGTCCACGACCGCCGAACTGTCCACGGCGCTGGACTCCCCGCCCGGGACGGAGCCCATCGCCGTCTTTGGCGCCCTCACGCGCCGTCTCGAGCGCACGTCGACGGGGGACTTCGTGGTGCTCATCGCCGCGGGTCGGGGTGGGCTCGCCCTCCGTGCAGAGGGGATCTACCCGATCAGTCTCGACATTGCAGTCGGTGGCGAATTGCGCGCAAGTGTCACCACGTTGGTCAACTTCTTTTCACCGACATCAACGTTCACCAAGATGAAGGTGTCACTCCTCGCTGGTGCTCCAGCGACGACCGACAAGCCCACGCTGCAGCCCGATGGGTCGATCGCGCTGACCGACTCGATGCGCGCGGCATTGAAAGACCTCGTCACCGTCGGATCGGCCGAGGGCGGTCCGTTGACCCTCGCCATCGAACCGGAAGTGCTGGACGGTCTTGCACGGTCATCATCCCCTGCCGACGTTGCACTGCTCACACAGGTCAAGGCGGTCCTCCAGCGTCACGAGTCCGTGCAATTGCCCTATGTTCCCTTCGACCCGTCGAGTGCCCAGCGTTCGTCTCTCGATGCAACATTCCTCGAGTTGCTGGAGACCGGACGCCAGGTGCTCGACGTCAACAATGGCGATGCCCCGTTGAATGCACAGGCGTGGATCGCCCGTCAACCACTCGACGTCGATGGTGCTGAGCTCCTCCACACCAACGGCGTGCGAACCGTCGTTCTGACGCCGAACGCCTCGCAGGCATCGGGTTCCCTCGACAACTACTTGAAGACCTACCGCGTCGGCGCGACCGTCGACGACTCGGTTGCCGTCAAGGCGATCGATCCCGCGTATGCAGACCTTCTCACCGGCAGCAGGCCGAGCCCCGTCGTGGATGCTGCGCGCATCGCGGCATCGCTGATCTTGTCTCGGAATGCCGTCGAAGACTCCGATGGTGACGTTCGCCGATTGCATGCGATCCTCGGTGACACCCGAGGTGGTGTCCCCACGCCGTTGGTCGCGGTCCCCTTGCTCGTCGCACTGGATCGTGCGCCGCAGTTGAACCTCGTCGGGATTTCTCGCACGAACGACGTCACCGCAAACGATTCATCGACGTCATTGCCGACGATTTCGCGTGTGGATCTTGCCGTCAGTCGACCGGTGATCGACGAAGTCACGTCGTTCGTGCGCATCACCCAGTCGATCCTCTCGCCGACTTCACCGCTGCACTACGAATGGACGAGGTCACTCCTCGTCCTCAACGACGATCGCTTCGATGCCACGACGCTCGATGCGTACGCGAAGGGAGTTCGCTCACGGGCACGACAATTGCGGAACGCGATCACCGTCCCCGAAGGACTGTCGTTCACGTTGGGAAGCCGCGAAGGTTCCTTGCGCCTCCCGATTCGCAACGAGTCGAGCGAAGAAGTGACGATCGGCGTCTCGTTGTCGAGCGCCAAGCTGCAGCTGCCGGGAGACGTGCGCGTCGTCACGATCGCGCCGAACGGATCGGTGGACGTCGTCGTCGACGTCGTTGCTCGTGCGAACGGTCGCTTCCCCGTCGACGTCTCCTTCACCTCACCGGACGGTGTCCACAAGATCGGACAGACGATTCGCGTTGGGGCTCGTGTGACGGCAATCTCGGGACTCGGCCAACTCGTCAGCGGTGCTGCGGTGCTGATTCTTGCGACATGGTGGGTGGCGCACTGGCGTGCACGCAAACGGCGTGACGCCGTGGAAAAACACCCTGCGATACGCTGAGCGACATGACCATTCGTATCGTCACGGACAGCGCGTGTGACCTTCCCCAGCATCTCGTCGACCAGCACGGCATCGGCATCGTTCCGTTGTCGTTCCGTTTCGGTGACGAAGAGTTCATCGATCGCCAATCGCTGACGGTCGCACAGTTCTGGGAGCGATGCTCGTCGTCGCCGGTGCTTCCCGAGACTGCTGCGCCGTCACCCGGACAGTTCGAAGCGGAATTCCGTCGCTTGGCTTCTCAGGGCGCGACCGGAATCGTCGTCGTCTCACTGTCGTCTGAGTTGTCCGCAACCATGCAAAGCGCCGAGCTCGCCGCCAAGTCGCTCGCCGGAGACATCTCCGTGCGCGTGGTCGACAGCCGGTCCGCATCGATGGGCCAGGGCATCACCGCCGTCGCCACGGCCAAGGTGGCTGCTTCTGGTGCGTCCCTCGAAGAAGTCGAGCGTGCCGCTCGTGACTATGCCTCCCGCGCTCGCGTGTGGGGGGTCCTCGACACGCTCGAGAACCTGAAAAAGGGTGGTCGAATCGGTGGTGCCAAGGCGTTCCTCGCCACCACACTCTCGATCAAGCCGGTCATCGAAATTCGTAATGGCAAGGTCGAAGAGGGTGGCCGTCAGCGCACCCGCAGCAAGGCACTTGCGTTCCTCGCAACCAAGGTGCGTGAGGCCGGACATGTCAGCAACCTCGCCATCTTGCAGGCCCAGTGCACCGACTTCCACGATCTGGTCAACGACTTGAAGTCGACCTATCGCGACGAGATCGTCGTCGGCGACATCGGACCGATCATCGGTTCACACACCGGTTCGGGAACCATCGGTGTGGCGTACCACGTCGACTGACTCACCGACGATCGACTGACATTCCCTCACCGCACGGAGCGTGCGAACTAGCGTCATTTTCCAACAATGGCGCAGCAACGAACGCAACCAGCCCCGATCGGTGGGCGTTACGCGTTGGAGCGCCGCATCGCCCGCGGCGGCATGGCCGAAGTGTGGCTCGCCACCGACACCTTCCTGCATCGTGACGTCGCCGTCAAGCTCCTGAAGCCACATCTCGCCAACGACGAAGACGCCGCAGAACGATTCCGTCGCGAGGCGAAGGCCTGTGCGGGAATCACGCACCCGAACATCGTTGCCGTCTATGACTGCCTCGACTATCAGGGCCAGCAGGCAGTCGTCATGCAATACGTGAAGGGCAAGAGCCTGCGAGACATCCTCGACCGACAGAAGCGTCTCGGGCCGAAACTCACCGTGCACATCGGCGTGTCGATCGCCGCCGCACTCGCCGAAGCACATGCGCGCGGGATCATTCACCGCGACGTGAAGCCGGGCAACATCCTCGTCACACCACAGGGTCGCGTGCTCCTCGCCGACTTCGGCATCGCCAAGGAAGCGAATCCTTCCGAACGAGATCTCACGAGTGACAACATCATGATGGGCACTGCGAAGTACTTGTCGCCGGAACAAGTACGTGGCAAGCCACTCGACGGTCGCGCCGACCTCTACAGCCTCGGACTCGTCCTCTATGAATGTCTCGCTGGTCGCGTGCCCTTCCTCGGTGAGTCAGATGCCGACACCGCACTCGCCCGCTTGCAGCGCGAACCGACCGACCTCGGTCGCCTGAGGCCATCGTTGTCGCCGCAACTCGTGAAGGTCATCCACAAGTTGATCGCTCGCCATCCCGATGATCGATACGCAACCGGAACCGAAGCGCGCGCTGCACTCACCGCCGCTCTCACGCCGAACGTCGATCTCACCAAGCCGATCGTCCAGCCGGCAACGACCGGTGAATACGTCGTCGACGACGAAGGCGAACTCGCACTCACCACGGTCCTCCCGCGCACTGCTTCATCGACGCCGCAACGGGGTCTCACCCGACGAGACGCGCGACGCAATGGCATCCGTCTGCTTGCGGTGCTCGCATCGGTCGGCATTCTTGCCGCAACGGTCCTCTCTCAACTCGGCGGCAGCGACGAAGTCGTTGCACCGCAGGAGACGACGCCGGTCGAGGTGGTTGCGCCAACCGTTGTCAGTGTGCAATCAGTGGTCAGCTTCGACCCGAACGGAGACGATGGCGTAGAGAACGAGGCGCTCGTCCCGAATCTGATCGACGGCAATCCCGAGACCTTGTGGTCGACCACGTGTTACGCGAACCAATACTTCGGCAGCAAGGAGTTCGTCGGACTGCTCGTGACCCTCACTGCCCCCGCCACCGGAACGCTGAAGATTGGCATGCGCAACGCGCCGTGGGCGATCGAGGTGTTCGCTACCAACGAAACACCACCTGCAGACATCGCGGCATGGGGTCCCCGCGTTGCCAAGAAGTTCAACACCAAGCGGGCTGGAGCGGTGTTCAGTCTCACCGAACCGGCGCAGTACGTCTTGATTGCATTGCGCGAAGCGGGAGTGAGCCCGGCGTGCAGCTCCAGTAATCCGTACCAGTCGTTGCTCGCTGGCATCACGTTCCAGCAGAGTTAGCCTCGTCTCGTGGCCTTCAAGTCGTTGTCCGACCCAAAGTGGGCAACTCGCGCAGTCGATCTCCTCGACCGCGTCCTTGATGGCGTGCGTAACCGCACGACCAAGCCATTGATCATCGCGGTTCGCGCGATCGTGTTCGGCCTCTTGATCGCCGTCGGAGCATCCGTCGCGTTCGTCTTTGCACTCATCGGGCTCTTCCGCGGAGCAAACGAACTCTTCGACCTGTGGTGGGATCGTGACACCGCCGTGTGGGTGAGTTATGTCGTGCTCGGCTCGCTCTTCGTCCTCATCGGACTGCGGACGCTTCGTCGTCGTCACCCCGAAGACTGACGCGCTCCCCGACTAGATTCGGGTTCCACACTCCACATCAAAGGACGCGTCGTGTCGCAACACAGCAAAGTGCTCATCATTGGTTCTGGTCCTGCTGGGCTCACCGCCGCCATCTACACCGCGCGAGCAAGCCTGCAGCCACTCGTCATCGAAGGCGAGCCATCGTCGACGTCAGATCAGCCAGGTGGTCAGTTGATGCTCACGACCGAGGTCGAGAACTTTCCTGGTTTCCCCGAAGGAATCATGGGACCCGAGTTGATGATGCGCTGCAGGGAACAGGCGGCTCGTTTCGGCGCCCAATTCCTCACCGAAAAGGTGACCAAGATCGACTTCTCCGCCAGACCCTTCCAGGCTTGGGTCCGCGACCAGCACTACACCGCGGACTCCGTCATCGTGAGCACTGGCGCCCAATCGCTGATGCTCGGTCTTCCCGAGGAACAGCGGCTGATCGGCCACGGGCTCTCGACCTGTGCGACGTGTGACGGGTTCTTCTTTCGCAACCAGGAGATCATCGTCGTCGGTGGCGGTGACTCCGCACTCGAAGAAGCACAGTTCCTCACCAAGTTCGCCTCGAAGGTGTCGATCATCGTTCGTCGCGACACGTTGCGTGCATCCAAGATCATGCAAGAGCGGGCGCATGCGAACCCGAAGATTTCCTTCGTGTGGAACTCACAAGTCACCAAGATCGTCGGCGATGCAAGCGTGTCCGGTGTCGAGTTGCGTGACACCGTGACCGGCGCGACGTCATCGATGGCGGTGACGGGCGTGTTCGTCGCAATCGGCCACCGTCCGAATACGGACCTCTTCCGTGGAGTGCTCGACATGGAAGACAGCGGGTACTTGATCACCAAGCCTGGTTCCACGTACACCAACATCGCGGGTGTCTTTGCCTGTGGTGACGTACAGGACCATACCTATCGACAGGCAATCACCGCCGCAGGCTCGGGTTGCATGGCCGCAATCGACTGCGAACGGTGGCTTGAGGCACAGCACTGAGCCACGAGGAATAACGACACTCGCCGTAGTGTTGAAGAGGACAGCAACGTCAACAAGGAGAACACCCGTGGCCGGCAACATCGCGACGCTCACATCAGCAAACTTCGACGAGACGGTTCGCTCTGCGGACACCCCGGTTCTCGTCGACTTCTGGGCCGAGTGGTGCGGACCGTGCAAGGCGATCGCCCCGGTGCTCAACGAACTCGCCACCGAACAGGCCGGCAAGTTGCAGATCGGCAAGCTCAACGTCGACGACCATGGTGACATCGCCATGCGCTTCAACGTCATGAGCATCCCGACCCTGATCGTGTTCAAGAACGGCGAAGCCGTGAAGCGCCTCGTCGGCGCGAAGGGCAAGGGTCAGTTGCTCCAGGAGTTGGCAGAATTTCTTCCGGCTTCCCGCTAACCCGCGGTCAACGCGGCGAGGCGGTTCGTGGCGTCCAACGCCGTCTACAAGCGCTGCACCTGCTCGACGCTGAGTCGATCGAGTTGGGTTTCTTCTGCGATGCGACCGCCGATGCATTGATCGCGTTTCAGTCGAGTCGCGGACTCCCCGCTGATGGCATCTGCACGCAGTCCACGTGGCAGTTGCTCGTCGAGTCGTCTTGGTTGCTCGGCTCTCGACTCCTCTATCTCACCTCTCCCCATCTACGTGGAGACGATGTGGAACAACTGCAATCGAATCTCGCAAAGCTTGGTTTCGACTGCGGCAAAGCCGACGGCATCTTCGGTCCACTCACCGTGCGTGCGTTGATGGAGTTCCAACACAACTCCGGTCTCGTCACCGACGGCATCTGTGGACCAAAGACCCTGCGCCTCCTCGAACGCGTGAGCGGTCAGTCAGGATCTGGTCCCGGCATCGTCGCCGTGCGTGAAGGCGAACTCCTGCGTGACCCCGCGTCCGAGACGAGGACGCACGTCGTCATCGGAAGTTTCGGCAACACACGGCGTGTTGCGCGGGTGATGACCCGGAGACTCCGTGAATCACACGCCGACGTCGTCATTGCCGACTCGATCGACGCGCATCAACATGCCATGACGGCAAATTCCTTCGATGCGCGCGTGTACGTCGGACTCACCACGTCAGATGCAGAGTCGGTGACCGTTTCGTACTTCGAAACAGATCGATTCGTTTCCGAACTCGGTCGGTCGTTGGCCAATTCGCTGACCGCAGCACTCGGGCCCGTGTTCTCGCCCCGACCCGTCATTGCCAGTGGTGCTCGCCTGACTGTTCTTCGTGAAACCCGAATGACGGCCGTCGTGGTCGACGTGGGGACCGGGGCCACTCACGAGGGGTCCGATGCCGTTGGTGAACTCCTTGGCTCGACCCTGGCCCACTGGCTGGAAACCCCTGCCAATCCTCACTTCTAGAGTTATCCACAGGCTTTTCCCCACGATGTGCGTAAGGTCAACCACAGGTTGACCGTCACCTTCAACGTGAGGGTGAAGAAAGTTAGTCGTCGTCGAGCGGTGCTTCGGTCATCGCGCGGTAGATCCGCTCGAGATCAGCGAGGTCTGCAAAGTCGATCGTGATGCGTCCGTGCTTGCCTGCCATCGACACACTCACCGATGTCTGCAAATGATCGCTCAACAATGACTCGAGTTCCATCAAACCTGGAGGACGAAGCGGGGTAACGCCGGTTGGCCGAGTCGATGGCTTGCCGCCGGTCGACGTTGGTTTTGGTGTCGGCTTCGGCATTCCGAGTGCATCGCGCACTGCGTCTTCGACGCCACGCACGGTCCAGGACTCCTCCACCGCCTGACGTGCAAGGCGTTCCTGCACTGCTCGATCCGGTGTTCCAAGCAACGCTTTCGCGTGTCCCGCGGTCAAACGGCCATCTGCAAGCAGTTGTTGCACCGATGCAGGAAGTGCAAGCAGTCGCAACGAGTTGGTGATCGCAGAGCGACTCTTGCCAACCTTGGTCGCCACTTGTTCGTGCGTCATGGAGAAATCGTCGAGGAGTTGCTTGTAGGCAGCTGCCTCTTCGAGTGGCGTGAGATCTTGGCGGTGGAGGTTCTCGACGAGTGCTTGTTCCACGGAAGACACGTCGTCGGTGACGCGAACGATGGCGGGAATCGTGCTCAAACCGGCACGGGTCGCCGCACGCCAACGACGCTCGCCCGCAATCAACTCGAATTCGTTATCCCCTCGCGGGCGAACCAAGATGGGCTGGAGCACGCCTATCGCTCGAACAGATGAGGTGAGCTCAGCGAGCGCCTCTTCATCAAAGTGCACGCGCGGCTGATTGGGATTGGGGTGCACCGCCGTCACCGAAATCTCACGCAAGCCTGTCGATGACCCACCTGTTGGTGGCGTGCCACCTGACCCGGTCGGGATCAGCGCGTCGAGACCTTTACCGAGCCCGCTCCGGCGCGCCACCGCTCACCTCCAATGCAACTGCACGATAGGCCTTTGCTCCTGTCGAGCTTGGGTCAAACGTCGTAATGGGTTTGCCATGCGAGGGTGCTTCAGCCAAGCGAACGTTGTGGGGGATGACGTTCTTGCAGACCTTGTCACCGAAGTGCTCACGAACTTCACTCACGACATCGCTCGACAACTTGGTACGGGTGTCGAACATCGTGCAGATGATCGTGCTCACACCCAAGCCTGGATTGAGGTTCTTGCTCACGAGGTCGACGTTGCGCAGCAACTGACCGAGACCCTCGAGGGCGTAGTACTGGCACTGGATCGGCACGATGACCTCATGGGCCGCAGTCAAACCGTTGACCGTCAACAGGCCAAGTGACGGGGGACAGTCGATCAGGACGTAGTCGAACTGGTCGATGATCGCGTCGATGGCCTTCTTGAGCCGAGTCTCACGACCCATCGCCGGAACGAGCTCGATTTCGGCACCAGCCAGGTCGAGGTTGGATGGGGCAACGAAGAGGTTCTTGACCGCGGTCGGCTCGAGGCAGTCCTCGAGGGGGGTCTCGTCCAAGAGAACGTGGTAGACGCTGCGGTCCATGTCTCGGGTATTCAGACCCAAGCCGGTGCTGGCGTTGCCTTGCGGGTCAAGGTCGATGAGGAGGACCCGATACCCCTGTTCGGCCAGGCAGGCACCCAGGTTGATGGTCGTCGTGGTCTTCCCAACGCCACCCTTCTGGTTCGCCATAGCGATGATCCGAGGGGTTGGACGAGGTCCGTTGGAGGGGGATCCGGGCTCGTTCATGGGCTCCACGCTAGTTCTCGGGTCCCACAGGGTGGTGGATGTTCCACGTGGAACACGGCTGGCCGTGGGGTGTCGTTGTTCCACGTGGAACAGTGAGATTTCAGGGGTGCGGATGTTCCACGTGGAACACA
>DAIRSS010000021.1:0-6431 GCA_036804285.1 Ilumatobacteraceae bacterium | reverse complement strand
TGTTCCACGTGGAACAGTGAGATTTCAGGGGTGCGGATGTTCCACGTGGAACACAGCCATGGGGCCACGCCTGGTTGGCATAGAGGTGTCCGCGGCAGCAAGATCCAGTCCCAGCCATCGATTTCCGTGTTCCTCCGGGGGTTCACTCACGAGGACGATTCCGCCCGACCGAACCCAGGGGGTTGAGAGGCGGATGGTCGTCTCGGGGGACCCAAACCCTCGGCAGGTCACTACGTCCATGGAGTGGTGAAAGGTCGTCTGGCCCAATTCCTCGGCGTCCCCGCACACCACCTCGACCCGGGACTTCAGTCCGAGGCTCGCAACCGCCCGACGGAGTGCATCGGTTCGCTTCGCCCTCCGGTCCACCAGCACGAGCCGCAGATCGGGTCTCGCCACGGCGATCACCAGCCCGGGAACCCCTGCTCCCGTGCCGAGATCGGCGCACGTCGTGGCGTCCTCGGGGAGAGCTTCGACGAACGCCAACGAATGGGCGATCACGTCGACAGGGCTGACTGGACCAAGGGCACCAACGCGTTGAGCCTCACTGAAGGCGCGCAACAACCCGGGGTGCGTACGAAGATCAGACATGGGCGACTACCACGAGGGTAGTCGGGGTCATTCCGCGGCTGAGGAGTCTCCGTCAGCGAGTGCAACCACCACGCGGCGGTGCGGGTCCTGGCCCTGCGAACGGGTGGCAATGCCTTCCATGTCGACCAATGCGTCGTGGACGATCTTTCGATCCGCCGAATTCATCGGTTCGAGCACGCGCGGCTGACCGGTGGAGAGCACGTCGTTGGCGACCTTGACGGCAAAGCGGCCAAGCGCTTCGCGACGCTTTTCGCGGTACTGGGCGACGTCCACGCGCAGGTGGGTCTCGTGATCACCGAGACGACGCTGGCTGACGACGCGGGTCAAGTCTTGAAGTGCCATCAGGGTCGCACCCTTTGCACCCACGTACATCGACACGCCGTCGCCATCGACGTTGATGTCGATGTCTTCGCCGGACACCGTTGCCGACACCGAGCCACGAATGTCGCTTGCAACGAGCAATCCCTCAAGGAATGTGGTCGCTGCAGCACTCACCGTGGTCGGATCAATGGGGGTGGCGTTGGTCTTGGGCTCGCGCTCTGCACGTGGCGCACGCTCCGGTGAACGCTCCTTGCGCGGGCCGCGCTTGGACTCACCCTGACGCTTCTCGCGCTTCGGGCCACGATCGCGACGATCGGCCTTCGCACGCGGCGAGGTTGGGCGCACTCGTGCACGCACTCGTGCTTCGCCGCGGGTGCGTCCGAACAATCCCTGCTTTGGTTCTTCGAGAACTTCGAATTCTGCGTCGTCCTCTGCAACTCCGAGCTGATCGAGTGCTGCGCTCTTGGCTTCCTCGATGGTGTCGCCTGTGGTCTCTACCCATTCCATGGATTTCTCATTTCTGTGAAGTGGTCAACACGCGACGTGTTGACGATGATGCGAACTATTTCTTCTTCTTGCGGTCGAGCGAGCCCGTTCTGTTCTTTCCCGGTGCTTGCGGACGACGACTCACCTGCGACGACTCCGATCCCTTGCGCGGTGTGACGCGCTTGCTCTGGAATGGCTCGTTCGACGGTGGCGTGTCTTTCTTCGACTGCTTGTCGTTTTCTGCGATGTCGCGTGCCTTTGCGCTCGCGGCCTGTGCCTGACGACCGAGCGAGTCATCGTTGCCGTAGAAACGCTTCGTGATGTAGTACTGCTGCACGATGCGCACGATCGCTTGCACGATGTAATACACGACGAGAGACGTCGGCAGGAACAACTGGAACACCGCGAAAACGACCGGCAGATACTGCATGATCTTGGCTTGAGTCGCCGACATCGTTGGACTCACCGTGCGCGACGCCACCATTCGCTGTTGCACGAAATACAACGCGGCGAGCGCGGCCACGAGAACGATGTAGACCAAGCCCTTGCCGAAACTGTCCTGGACTGCGGCTTGCGGCGTGATCGACAAGTCGAGTCCGAACGAACGCATCTCTGCTTTGCCGTTCAAGGAGATGAACAACTCGGACGTTTCGTTCAAGTACTTCGGTGCGAGCAATCCCTCGACGCGATTACCGAGACCACTCAACGCGCGGAACATGATGATGAACACCGGCATCTGCGCGAGGAGTGGCAGACATGATGCCAACGGATTGACCTTGTGCTCCTGGTAGAGCTTCATCATCTCGGCGTTCAGTTGCTGACGATCACCCTTGAACTGTGTTTGCAGTCGACGCATCTCGGGTTGCAGGCGCTGCATCTCGAGCATGCCTTTGGTGCTCTTCAGGGTGAGCGGCGTGATGATCAACATCACGACGATGGCGACGAGACCGATGGCGACGGAGTAGCTGTGGGTCCAGGCGTAAAACGCGGCAATGAGGCGGGCAGCAAGTTCAAACATGAGGGTCAGCAACTTTCACGGGTCGAGTCGTGGGTATCCATGACGGTACGGGAGGAACGGGTCGTTTCCTGAATCTCGGGAACCGGATCGAAGCCCGAAGGCCCGAAGGGTCGGCAACGGCTCAGTCGACGAATCGTGAGCCACAGCCCGCGCCACGGTCCATGGGTGGTGATCGCCTCGGAGGCGTATTCCGAACAGGTCGGAAAGAATCGGCACGGGGAGGGGTGGCCTGGACGCAACGACTGGTACCACGCAATGGCCCGCACCATCCGGCGCTCCATCCTTTGAGTGGTGGACATCTCACTCATAGTGCTTGGTAATCCCGTGAAGGAGGCCGTCAACAGCCCGACCGAGGTCTGCCGGGGAAGCGGTCAACAGTGAGCTCTGGGCCCCAACCAGATAGAGCCCCGGGCGAAGCTGGTTGGCGTGGGCGTGGAGCAGAACCCTCAGGCGACGGCGCATCCGGTTGCGCTGGACGGCCCCACCGAAGCTGCGGCCGATGGCATAGCCCACCTGGGGCTGTTCGAGGTGTGAATCGGCGATCATGCGACACCACAGGCCACCGAAGCGAACATATGTTCCCTCCTCGGTGAGGCGGGTGAAGTCGCTCCGGCGCTGGAGACGTCCGATCAAGCGGAGAGGCGGTGGCGGCCCTTGGCCCGACGGGACTTCAGGACAGCTCGACCCGCGCGGGTGCTCATGCGATTGCGGAAGCCATGCTTCTTGGAGCGACGGCGGTTATTTGGTTGGAATGTGCGCTTCACGCACGCCTCCTCGATCGTGTGGCTGGCAAGCCGGCCTGATTTTGCTTCGAATCGGTTGACTCGATGCAGACTGCAAGGGTTAGCACTCTACAGGGGAATCCGCATTTTTTCCGCCTGTGGAAAACCTGCTACCTTCGCTTCTCCCACCTCACGGAGGGGGCACTTCCACACCCTGTGGATAGTGCTGTGGATAACGAAAAGGGGGTGTCTGTGGAACCGAAGGTGCAAGAAGTGTCGCACGATGATGTCTGGCAAGCGACCGCACAGGTGCTGCGTGCACAAGTTTCCGAGGCCGTGTGGTTCTCGACGTTCAACGACGCCGTCGCGGTCGCCGACGACAAGATGAGCCTGCGTCTGCAGGTGCCCAACACGTACATCAAGGAACGCATCCTCACCCGCTACATGTCCCTCGTGCGCGACGCGCTCGACGAAGTCGGGGCAAGCGATCGCGAGCTGCACGTCGACGTGCAGTCGAGTGCAACCCTGGACGCCGCCGAGCGGGTGGCTGCAACCCCGTCACTCCCGACGCAACTGAACCCCACCGTCACGACGCCCGAGACCACGGTCTCCAAGTCCCGCACCGGCAAGGGAACCGCCGTCGGACTCAACCCGCGCTACACCTTCGAGACCTTCGTCAAGGGCACGAGCAACCAGTTCGCCTTGGCCGCAGCGCAACGAGTCGCGGAGACTCCTGGTCGGTCATACAACCCGTTGTTCATCTACGGTTCCGCTGGACTCGGCAAGACACACCTCTTGCATGCGATCGGGTACTACGTGCACCAGAACTACGCGCACTACGAAGTGCGGTACGTGAGCACGGAAACCTTCCTCAACGAATACGTGGACGGCATCCGCAGCAACACGATCGCGGCCTTCAAGCGCCGTTACCGCGAGGTCGACGTCCTCCTCATCGACGACATCCAGTTCATGGAAGGCAAGGAAGGTCTCCAGGAGGAGTTCTTCCACACCTTCAACTCGCTCCACGGGGCGAACAAGCAGATCGTGATCTCCTCCGACCGGATGCCGGATGCGATCCCCACCCTCGAGGACCGTCTCCGCGGTCGCTTCCGTTGGGGCCTCATCACCGACATTCAGCCGCCGGACATGGAAACCCGCCTCGCCATCTTGCGCAACAAGGCCGAGCGTGAGCGAACCTCGGTGTCACACGACGTGCTCGAGTTCATCGCGAGCAAGGTCACGACGAACATTCGTGAGCTCGAAGGCGCCCTCATCCGCGTCGCGGCATACGCCAGCCTGAACAAGACCCAGGTGGATGTCGCCCTCGCCGAGCAACTCCTGACGGATCTCTTGTCACGGTCGGCACCCAAGCCCCGCACGGACGAGCAGTTGTTGGCCGAGATCGCCGAGCACCTCGGCTTCGACGTCGAGGCGTTGCGTGGCAAGAGCCGCCAGCGCCCCCTCGTCGCAGCCCGCCAGACCGCGATGTACGTGTTCCGTGAACTCACCGACTTGAGCTACCCGGCCATCGCTCGCTTGTTCGGTGGTCGCGACCACACCACCGTCATCCATGCCGTCGACAAGACGCAGCGCATGATGAAGGAACGCAAGCAGGTCTTCGATCAGGTCACCGAACTCGTCCAGAAGTTCAAGACGTCGTAGGGAGTGGACAACGATGTGGACGAGCCGTGCGCAACAGGTGGATAACTCCGAGTTACACCCAGCGACAAAAACTACATCTGTGCAAGATGTGGCGATCGTTCGTTGCCTTGTGAGTGCGCATTCCCCGATGCGTCAAGGGATCGAGTGACTTACCCACAATCCACAGCACTTATTACCGTTACTAGATATTTCTTTATCCATCCACAAACAACAATGAACAACCAAGGAAGTGGTTCCCATGAAGTTCCGAGTTGAGCGAGAAGTCTTGGCAGAGGCCCTCGGCGCATGTGCTCGTGTGGCATCCACACGCAACAACGCCATGCCGGCACTTTCTGGTGTGCGACTGTCGCTGACCGGCGACGAGCTCACGATCACGTGCACGGACAACGACCTCTCGGTGCAGTTCGTGCTCACCGTTGGTGGACAAGGTGATGGCGTCGTCGTGGCCAGTGCGAAACTCCTGAGCGACATCGTGCGCTCGACCCCGGACGGCAAGGTGACCATCGAGACCCAGAACGAAGAAGTCGTCGTCACCTCAGGCCGCTTCCAAACCACCGTGTCGACCTTCGCTGCAACCGACTTCCCCAACGTCACCCTCGCATCCGCACCCCCGGTCACCATCTCCGCGCCATTGTTGGCCGATGCACTCCGCCAGGTGGTTCGCGCTGCCAGCACCGACATGCAACGCCTTGCGCTCACCGGCGTGTTGATGGCTGCCGAGCCCGAAGGCCTCCGTCTCGTCGCAACCGACTCGTACCGCCTCGCGGTGCGTGACCTTGCGGTGACCAACGTGCTGGGCCACGGCCAGCGCGTCGTGCTGCCAAGTCGTGCGCTCGGCGAACTCCAACGGTTGCTGTCCAATGGGGATGAGGCCACCATCTTGTTCGGAACCGACAAGGCAACCTTCACCATCGGCAACGTCACGTTGACCACGAACCTGTTGCAGATCGAATTCCCCAACTATCGCCAACTCATCCAGGCGAGCTATCCGAACAAACTCACGACGTCACGTGAACAACTGATGGAAGCGATCCGTCGCTGTCGCATCCTCGCCCGCGAGACGACGCCGGTGCGCCTCGAGATGGGGAACGACTCCTTGCGCCTCGTCGTGATGACACAAGACCTCGGCAACACCGTCGAGGAAATCGACGCGTCGTTGTCCGGATCCGAGATGACCGTCGGCTTCAACCCGGAATATCTCGCGGCCGGTGTCGAAGCGGTCGTCGGTGACGAGATCACGATCGAGACGAGCGACCCGATCAAGCCCGCAGTACTGCGCGGCGTCGGCGCGGAGGACTATCTCTATCTCGTCATGCCGCAACGTTTGAACAACTGACGTCGAGTCGTGTTCGTCAGCCGACTCGAACTCACCAACTTCCGCAACTACGCGCGACTCGAGTTGGACCTCGCCGAAGGCGTGACGGCGATCATCGGTGCGAACGGTCAAGGAAAAACCAGCCTCACCGAAGCGTTGTCGTATCTCGCGACGTTGAAGAGTTTTCGCGGAGTGCCAACCGAGGCGATGATCCGCACGGGGAGTGACTCAGCCATCATTCGTGCCACCGTGATCCACCCCGACGGCCGCGAGATGCTCGTCGAGGCGGAACTTGCCAGGGTTGGTCGCAACAAGGCCC
>DAIRSS010000020.1:0-24671 GCA_036804285.1 Ilumatobacteraceae bacterium | reverse complement strand
GACTTCGACATCGACTCGATCCCGATCGACGACAAGGCCACCTACGAACTCCTGGCCCAGGGCGACACCATCGGGGTCTTCCAGCTCGAGTCCTCACCGATGCGAGCGTTGTTGCGTTCGCTCATCCCAGGCCGGTTCGAAGACCTGTCGGCCGTGCTTGCGCTCTATCGACCTGGCCCGATGGGCGCCAACATGCACAACGACTTTGCCGACTACAAGAACGAGCGCAAGAAGATCACCTACTTCCACGAGGACGCGGCAGACGTGCTTGGCGACACGTTCGGGCTCATGATCTACCAGGAGAGCGTCATGCGTGTGGCGCAGAAGTTCGCGGGATACACGCTCGCCGAGGCCGACAACTTGCGAAAGGCCTGCGGCAAGAAGATTCGCGAGGTCATGGAAAAGGAGCGCGACAAGTTCGAGCAAGGTTGCGTGAAGACGGGTTATGGCGATGGCCTCGGCAAGGACCTGTTCGACGTCATCGTCAAGTTCGCCGACTATGCCTTCGCCAAGAGCCATGCCTATGGATACGGACTGATCTCGTATCAGACCGCCTACTTGAAGGCGCACTATCCGGTGGAGTACCTCGCGTGTCTGTTGACGAGCGTCAAGGCGAACTACGAGAAGGCCGCCGTGTATCTCGCTGATGCGCGCTCCTCGAAGATCACGGTGTTGACGCCCGACATCAACAAGTCGGGCGTCGACTTCGAGCCGATCGACAACATGGGAACGCGCACGATCTCGTTCGGTTTGTCGGCGATCCGCAACGTCGGCGAGGCACTCGTCGAGCAGATCGTCGCGCATCGCCGCGAACACGGTCAGTACACGTCGTTCTACGACTTCGTCGAACGCGCTCCCGAACAAGTGCTGAACAAGCGCACCATCGAATCGTTGATCAAGGCCGGTGCGTTCGATTCACTCGGTCATCCGCGCAAGGGGCTCCTGATGGTGTACGAGACGATCATCGATGCGACGGTCGCACGTCGCCGTGAACGCGACCAGGGTGTGATGAGCCTGTTCGGAGACGTCGGTGGTGATGACTCGGTGTTTTCCGAGAAGCGCGAAATCCCTGCACTGCAGTTCGACAAGTCCGAGCAGCTCAAGTTCGAAAAGGAGATGCTCGGCTTGTACGTCTCCGACCATCCGCTGATGGGTATCGAGGGAGCCCTTCGCCGCCGTGTCGATGCATCGATCGCCGAAGCGGTCGAGCGTGAGGACAATTCGTTCTTCACGATCGGTGGCATCATCAGCACGCTCAACCGCAAGTACACCCGCAAGGGCGACTTGATGGCCACGTTCATGCTCGAGGACCTGCAGGGTGCAGTCGAAGTGGCGGTGTTCCCGAAGACCTTCCAGCGCTATGGGCATCAACTCGCCGACGACGTCATCGTCACGGTCAAGGGTCGATTGAACAAGCAGGACGAGACTCGGGTGTCGTTCATGGCCACCGACATCGTCGTGCAAGAGGGTCTGCGTGCGTCGGGGGATTCCCTGCACATCAAGGTTTCCGCCCAAGCACTCACCCCCGAGTTGATCGAGGACATGAAGGGCGTGTTGCAACAGCATCCGGGTTCGTCGCCCGTATTCGTGCACCTCGGTGGCGACAAGGTGATGCAACTCGACTCCAAGTTCACCGTCGACTTGGACCGCGTGATTGGTCAGATTCGCGTGATGTTCGGTGAGGCCGCCTACATCGAATAGCAGGTGAGCCAGAACTCGCCCGTCTGAAATCGGGATTTTGCTGGCAGAATAGAGGTCTATGACCGTGGTGGTTGAGACTCGCGACTGCGCATCGCTCACCGACACCGACCTCGACGAATTGGCCAGCATGGGCGGCTCCTTCGACATCGGTGCGGTCTCCAAGGCCAAGGAAGATTGGGTGCTCTTCACGAGCGCGCGGATCTCCGGCAAGTTGAACGGATTCACCTTCTCCACCCTCGAGCGCATCGGTGGAACGCCGTGCGTGCTGCTCGGGATGATGAGTGTGAAGCGCACCGCCAAGCGTGATGCGGTGTTGAAGGGTCTGATGACGGAGGCCTATCACCGCGCGTTGATGGCGTTCCCCGACGAAGACGTCGTCGTTGGATCTCGTTTCGCCACGGCCGATGGTCTCGAGGCCTTCAAGTCGCTCACCGACATGATCCCGCGCCCCGGACATCGGGCAGTCGGCGAGGAGCGCGCGTGGGGCAAGCGTCTCGCTCGTCGTTTCGGTGTCGAGCGGTACTACGACGATCAGTCGTTCGTCGTCAAGTCGCATGGCCATTCGGGCTTCCTCGACCACGAGTCACTCAAGCCGGGCAAAGTGGCAGCAGACATTGCCGCGCAGTTCAAGACCGTGAACGTCGCCAAGGGCGGCGCACTCATCGTGCACGGTTGGACGATGGCCGAGTCGCTCGCGAAGCTCGGCAAGCTCGTCAAGAAGTAGACCGGAGCGGCGGTGGAATTCGCCGACGTCGTGCGCACGCGCACGATGACTCGAGCGTTTTCGACAGAACCACTAGAACGAGAACTTCTCGAACGACTGGTCGAGCTGGCCTCACGAGCACCGTCGGCGGGCAAGTCGCAGGGCTTCAATCTCGTCGTCTTCGAAGGTTCGGACACGGCGACGTTCTGGGACGTCACGCTGCCGAGTGACGAGCGGGCAAACTTTGCGTGGCCGAAGTTGCTGGATGCTCCGGTGATCGCACTCGTCTGTGCCGACAAGCGCGCCTATCTGGACCGATACAGCGAGCCCGACAAAGTGCACACCGGACTCGGTGGTTCAGAAGAGGCGTGGCCGGCCCCGTATTGGACGATCGATGCGGCGTTTTCGACGATGCTCCTGCTCGGCGCGGCGCATGACGTTGGACTCGGTTCATTGTTCTTTGCGCTTGCACGAGGCGAGCAGGAACTTCGGGACACGTGCGAGATCCCTGATGACGTCGAGATCCTCGGTGTGCTTGCGCTCGGTTGGCCGCTTGAGTCAGGTGCTCGCAAGGGTCGCAGTGCGACTCGTCCGCGCAGGACGGCGTCGTCGATCCTGCGCTTCAGGAGTTGGTAGACGTCAGTTGTTCGGCGAGACCCTCTGCCGTCGTGGCGGGGAGCAGACATCGGTAGTCGTGGCAGACGTATGCCGAACCGGGGGTTCGATCGGCCCAGAGTGGTGAATCGACGGGCTCGCCCCAGGCGATCGTTCGGTTCGGGTTCCACGTGCCGCGAAGGACGTCCACGAGGTCTGGTCGATCGCCGACGATCACGACCTCGGTCGATTCGTGATGCATCCGGTGCATGGCGCCGAGGAAGTTGCCGAAGCCGCTCGGTGCACTCGGCGCGACACGTCCGAGGAGACGAGCGATGTCACGAGCACGTTCGATCAGGGTGGCGTCTCCGAGGTGTGTGCCGAGTCGGTGGAGCGCGACCATCGCGGTCGAATTCGCCGATGGGGTTGCATTGTCCATCAGGTCCTTCTGTCGGGTGACGAGACGTTCGGCGTGGGTGGCGGTCGTGAATACGCCGCCGAAGCGCGCATCCCAATAGTCGGTGAGGAGCTGGTTGGCTGCCTCGCGTGCTGCGCTGAGGAAGCGCGCAGAACCCGTTGCCTCGTACAGCGAGACGAAGCCGTCCGCGACCTGTGCGAGGTCATGGGCGAGCGCGACGTGGCGTGCTCGAGGGGAGCCATCTTCGTGCCAGCTGCGGTGCCATGCACCATTCGCATCGCGGAGTTCTGCGAGGAGAAAATCACCGAGTGACACCGCGGCGTCCAGCCAACGTGTGTTGTTGAGAGCAAACGCTGCTTCGGAGATCGTGGCGAGCATCATCGCGTTCCACTCGGTGATGACCTTGTCGTCGAGTCCCGGCTTTGGGCGCTTCGCACGAGCATCGAGGAGGATGCGACGGGAGGATTCGATCTCGCTCGGGCGATCGAAGCGGCCGCGGGCGTGCATGCGATTGGGAATTGAGCGACCTTCGAAGTTGCCCGTGTCGCTGATGCCGTACCACGCGCATGCATCTTTGCCCGCTTCCGTACCGAGGCAATCGTGCACTTCACGTGGCGTCCACGTGTAGTAGAGCCCTTCGTGGCTGTGACCGTGTTCGTCGAGGGAGTCCGCATCGAGCGCGCTGAAGAGTCCACCGCGGGGATGGCGCAGTTCGTCGAGGACGAAGTCGATCGTTTCGGTCGCGATCTGGAGCCACCGTGGTTCACGGCAGGCGAGACCGGCGCGCAGATAGATGCGCGCGAGGAGAGCCTGGTCGTAGAGCATCTTTTCGAAGTGGGGGACGAGCCACTGGGCATCCACGCTGTAGCGAGCGAAACCGCCACCGAGGTGGTCGTACATTCCGCCACTCGCCATGGCATCCAGGGAGGTCTCGATGACGCGTCGGAGCTCGTCGCTCGGCTGGCTCACGTATCGGCGCACGAGGAAGTCGAGGTTCATCGTGCTCGGGAACTTCGGCGCTCCACCGAATCCTCCCCATGTCGGGTCGAACGCTGCGATGAGCGCATTCGCCGAATCGTCGAGCAACTCGGGTCCGACGAGGTCTGCGGAGGGTCCGACCAAGGCGGTGCGTCCGACGGCCTCCATCAGTGCGGCGACGTTGTTGTCGATGTCGGAACGCTTGTTGATCCACGCATCCGTGATCGCATTCATCAATTGGATGAACGTCGGCTTCGGAAAGTACGTGCCGCCGTAGAACGGTTCACCAGCTGGTGTCAGGAACACGGTCATCGGCCAACCACCGCGGCCGGTCATTGCCTGGACGGCATCCATGTAGATCGAGTCGATGTCGGGGCGTTCCTCACGGTCGACTTTGACGTTGACGAAGAGCGAGTTCATGATCGATGCGGTCTCATCGTCCTCGAAGCATTCGTGTGCCATCACGTGGCACCAGTGGCAGGCCGAATATCCGACGGACAACAGCACGGGCACGTTGCGACGTTCTGCCTCCGCGAATGCGTCAGAACCCCAGGCGTACCAGTCGACGGGGTTGTCCTTGTGCTGGCGCAGATAGGGGGAAGTTTCCGCCCCGAGTCGATTGGTCACGGCACCGTGTCTAGTTGGTGGAGACGTCGAACGACATGGCGAGGGCGGGGAATGGCTTCTTGGCTGCCACGGAGACCCTGATGCGACAGGTTCCCGGTGTGAAGGCAACGACGGTGAGATTGCGGATGGAGCAGTTCCCGCTCAGTAGTCGAAGCGAGCGCGCACCGGTGGATGGGCTGCCGACCAGCGTCGAGAGTTTCGCGGGAACGCCGACGGTCAGCTTCGCCTCGCGTGACCAGATGGCGATGACCTTGCCGACGCTCGCCGAGAGTCGAGTCTGGCCACCGATCGTCGCACCGACACGCAACGTCTTACGCAGGTCGGCGGTCGTCGTCTTGTAGGACGTCGTGGTTGCCCCACCAATTGCGGCGCAGTCCTTGGGGATCACGTTCGAGTCGGTACCAATCTCTTGGCATCGATACCACTGCACGGAGGTTGCGCCCGCCGCGGTGAGCGCATTCAGTGTCGTTCCGACGCGTGCGAATCCGTCGATCGAGATCGCGGCAGTAGACGGGTATCGGGCGTTCAGGATCGCAAAAGCGCCCGGAATGTTCAATCGACCGACGCCGAAGGTCGCGTCGCGTCCTGGCGCACCGATGTCGATCGCGCTCAGCAGGAGCATCTCGCGGACCTCGGCAGGGCTCAGTTGCGGACGTGCAGAGAACAGCAATGCGGCGGCTCCGCTCACGAATGCCGACGACATCGACGTCCCGCTCTGCAGGTTGTACTCACCTTCGGCGGTGGACAGGATGCGCACTCCGGGCGCGGAGATGTCGATGTAGTCACCTCGTTGGGCGAACGCTGGGGATTGGTCGTCCGGATCGACGGAGGTGACGGCGATGGTGGCGTCGTAGAAGGCAGGCCACTTGGGCGTACTGAGCGAACCCCCGTTGCCCGCGGCTGCAACCACGAGGGCGCCCTTGGACGTTGCGTAGTCGATTGCTTGGGTCACTCCGGAACTCTCGACTGCGCCGCCGAGTGAGAGATTGATGACGCGTGCACCGCGGTCGGCGGCGAGTCGGATTCCACGTGCAACGTCTCGCGAATCTCCGGAGCCGTTTGCATCGAGTACTCGGATGGGCAGGATGCGGGCTGCGGGTGCCACGCCCGCGACGCCGAGTGCGTTGTCTGCGATCGCAGCGACGATGCCCGACACGTGCGTGCCGTGGCCCTCGTTGTCCACGTCGGTGGCGTCGGTCTGCTCCACGCCACCCGTGATCGACACGCCAGCATCGATGTTGGCATCGAGATCGGGATGTGGCCCGGTGCCGCTATCGACGATCGCGACGATCACCCCCGCGCCACGCGTCGTCGACCACACCGTCATCGCACCGATCGAGGACAGCCCCCACTGCTGGGAGTTGTAGGTGTCGTTGGTGGCCGCACTCGCGGGTGCCACCGCGGCAACCATGACGACGAAGCTCGTCAGGGAAGCGACGAGCACACGACGCACGACGTTGCGCGAGAATCTCAACGCTCAGACACCCATGGCGTGGAAGCCGCCGTCGACGTGGACGATCTCGCCCGTCGTCGCGGGGAACCAATCCGACAGCATGGCGACGCACGACTTGGCGACTGCCGTCGAATCCGTCACGTTCCATCCGAGCGGGGCGCGATCACCCCATACGTCTTCGAACGTCGAGAAGCCGGGGATCGACTTGGCTGCCATCGTCTTGACGGGACCTGCTGCGATCAGGTTGCAGCGAATCTGTTTGGAACCGAGTTCCTTGGCGAGGTAGCGATTGGTTGCCTCGAGTGCGGCCTTGGCGACTCCCATCCAGTTGTAGGCGGGCCACGCCACCGTGTTGTCGAAGTCGAGCCCGACGAATGCGCCGCCGTTGGTCATGAGCGGCACGAAACTCTCGGCGAGCGTCTTCAGTGAATAGGCGGAGATCTCCATCGCGACCGAGACGTCGGTCCACTGGGCGGCCATGAAGTCGTCGCCGAGGCAGGACGCGGGCGCAAATCCGATCGAGTGCAGCACGCCGTCAACTCGACCAAGGTGCGTTCGAGCGGCTTCGCGAGCCGAGACGACGTGGTCGGCCACGGTGACGTCGAACTCCACCACCTGTGCGGGGGAGTCGAGCTTGCGGGCCGTTCGCTCCGTGATGGACAGGCCCCGACCCGCGCCCGTGAGGAGCACCGTCGCGCCCTCGCGTTGGGCAAGTTGGGCGACTCCGAAGGCAAGCGAGGCCTCCGTCAAGACGCCGGTGACCACGATGTTCTTGCCATCCAGAATTCCCATGTCCTTGACGGTACTTGCCCGCACGGGTTTGTGTAAGGCTCACGGTATGCGTATTGGCATCATTGGTGGAACCGGGCCTGCCGGAAGCGGACTCGCCCTGCGTTTGAACGTCGCGGGTTACGAGGTGGTCATCGGTTCGCGCTCGAAGGATCGCGCGGAGGAAAAGATCGCCGAGCTGTTGAAGACGTGGCCCGATCGAGGGCTCACGCTCGTTGCTGGTGACAACGCCGATGCAGCCGCGTGTGACCTCGTCGTGGTCGCCACGCCGTGGGACTCGACGGCCACGATCGTGAGTGAACATGCCGCTGCGCTCCGCGGCAAGATCGTCGTGACGATGGCCAACGCGCTCGTCAAAGTCGGCAAGGAGTTTCATCCGCTCGTTCCGCCGCGCGGCAGTATCGCAGCACACGTGCAGGCATCGATTCCGGCAAGCCGGGTCGTCGCAGCGATGCAGCACCTCCCGGCCAAGGAACTCGGCAACTTGGACCATCACGTCGACAGCGACGTGTTGATTTGTTCCGACTATCCCGAGGCGATCGAAGTAGTGAGCGACATCGTCGCGCACATTCCCGGTTGTCGTCCGCTGAACACGGGTGCGTTGTCGAACGCGCTCGCGCTCGAGGCATTCACCGCAGTGTTGCTCCAGCTCAATGTCCGGTACAAGACGCGCGTTGCGCCGCGGCTGACAGGAATCCCTGACGTGGATCCAGTCAGCGGTCGGTCCAACGTGTGGCGGCCGTGAAGCTCTACGACACCGCGCGACGCGCCGTCGTCGAATTCTCGCCAGGACCAGAAGTATTGATGTATACGTGCGGCATCACGCCGTACGACGCGACGCACCTCGGTCACGCCTTCACGTTCATCTCCTATGACGTGCTGATGCGTCGACTCATCGACAAGGGGCACACGGTCAAGTGCGTGCGCAACGTCACCGACGTCGATGATCCGTTGTTCGCCAAGGCGCGAGAACTCGGCGTGCACTACCTCGACCTTGCCGCAGGGGAAGAGGCGCGTTTCGAGGCCGACATGAAGGCGCTCAATGCACTCGAGGTCTACAGCACGCCTCGCGCGTCGTCGGCGATCTCCGACATCCGCGGATTCATCGGCATGGTGATCGACCGTGGCTTTGCCTATGAATCTGGTGGGTCGGTGTACTTCGACGTGTCCAAGTTCCCGCAATTCGGGTCGGTCTCGCACTACGACGAGGCGACGATGATCGCCTACGCAAAGGAGCGGGGTGGCAACGTCGAGGACCCGAACAAGCGCAATCCGCTCGACTTCGTGTTGTGGCACCCATCGTTGCCCGACGAGCCGTCCTGGGACACCTTGTGGGGGGCCGGGCGACCGGGGTGGCACATCGAATGTTCGGCGCTCGCGCTCCGCGAACTCGGCACGACCATCGACTTGCACGGTGGCGGGAGTGATCTCATCTTCCCGCACCATGAGTGTGAACGAGCGCAGTCCGAGGCCGCCACCGGGGTCCCGTTCGCCCGCCACTGGATGCACGTGGCGATGGTCTCCATGGACGGCCACAAGATGTCCAAGTCGCGCGGCAACCTCGTGTTCGTCGACAAGCTCCGTACCATGCACGACCCACGAGCGATTCGACTCGGGCTGATCGAACACCACTATCGGGTTGAATGGGAATGGGACGACGAACTGATGGCACGAAACGAACGACGACTCTCGACGTGGCGATCCGCGGCGTCCGCGAGCGATGTGTCGCTCCTGAGTGACGTTCGTGCCGCGCTCGATGACGACCTCGACACTCCTCGCGCGGTCTCGCTGATCGACGATGCCGCGTCGCGCGGAGTGGGTGTTCGAGAGAGTGCAGAACTGCTCGGGGTGCAGATGACATGAACGCCTCCGCGTACGAGGGTGCAACCCAGTTGCAGGCTCGCGCGCGAAAGGTCGTGCGTCCGATCGCCAACAAGCTGTGGAAGTTCGAACTCGTCGGGTTCGATCGTCTCCCGACGTCGGGGCCCGCGATCCTGTGTGCCAATCACATCAGCTTCTTGGATTCTGCGTTCTTGATGATCCAAGTCCCACGCAACATCTCCTTCGTCGGCAAGAGCGAGTACATGGACTCGTGGAAGACGAGGTACCTGTTTCCCGCACTCGGGATGATTCCAATCGATCGCTCCGGTGGTGAGAAGTCGCAGGAGGCCTTGCAGTCCGCCGAAGGCGTGCTTCGCCGCGGGGAGTTGTTCGGCATCTTCCCGGAGGGCACGCGCAGTCGAGACGGCATGTTGTACCGCGGCAAGACCGGCGCCGCGCGATTGGCGATGAAAGTGAATTGTCCGATCTTCCCGGTGGGGATCACGGGAACCGCAGAGATTCAGCCACCTGATGCAGCGTTGCCGAGGTTGGGTGGACGGGTTCGAATCGAGATTGCTCGACCGATCATGCCTGAGCGATATGCGTCACGACACGACGATCATCTCGTGTTGCGCGAGATGATCGACGAGGTGATGTTCGAGATTCGCTCCATGACTGGGCAGGAGTACCGCAACGTCTATGCGAGCAAGGGATCGTCTCCCTCGCCACGTCCACTCGAGTCAGCAAATCAAGGGAATTCGGACGCCTCGCAAACCTAGAATTGACGCAATGAGCGCCCAGGCCATCGACGTCACGCTGCCAGACGGCTCTGCACGAAGCGTGCCCGCCTCGTCGACTGCGCTCGACCTCGCCCAATCGATCGGCTCACGTCTCGCGAAGGCCGCAGTTGCAGCGGTCATCGGCGGGGAGGAGCGCGACCTATCCAGCCCGCTGTCTCAGGGTGACCGCGTCGCGATCGTCACTGCCGACACCGACGCTGGGCGCCACGTCTTGCGCCATTCCACCGCGCACGTTTTGGCCCAAGCGGTCGTTCAGTTGTTCCCGGGTGCGAAGTTCACGATTGGCCCAGCGATCGAGGACGGTTTCTACTACGACTTCGACCTGCCGGGCGGGAAGACCTTCTCCGACGACGACTTGCAGTCCATCGAGGCAAAGATGCGCGAGATCGTCAAGGCTGATCAACCGTTCGTGCGCGCAGAGATGAGTGTCAAGGAAGCGCTCGCGCTGTTCTCCGACCAGCCGTACAAGTGCGAGATCATCCAGCGCGTCACCTCCGGTGCGAGTGATGGCGCAGACGCAGGCGAGGTCGGTGGTGGCGATTCGGTGAGCGTGTATCGCAACACCGATTCCTTCGTCGATCTGTGTCGCGGACCGCACGTTCCCTCGACCGGTCGACTCGGTCACTTCGCCCTCATGAAGGTCGCCGGCGCGTATTGGCGTGGCAACGAAAAGGGTCCGATGCTGCAGCGCATCTACGGAACCGCCTGGGAGTCGAAGGCTGCGCTCGAGGAGCATCTCACCCGACTTGCCGAGGCCGAGAAGCGGGATCACCGCAAGCTCGCCGTCGAGATGGACTTGCTGTCATTCCCGACGGAACTCGGTGGAGGTCTCGCGGTGTGGCACCCGAAGGGTGCGATCGTGCGCAAGTTGATGGAGGACTACAGCAGACACCGTCACCAGACCGGTGGCTATCAGTTCGTCTTCACTCCGCACATCGCGAACGCGAATCTGTTCGAGACGTCGGGTCACTTGCACTTCTACAAGGACGGCATGTATCCGGCGATGGAGATGGACAACGGGACGTACTACCCGAAGCCGATGAACTGTCCGATGCACTGTCTCATCTATCGCGATCGACAGCGCAGTTATCGCGAGTTGCCGCTGCGACTGTTCGAGCTCGGCACCGTGTATCGCTACGAGCGCGCCGGCACCCTGCACGGCTTGCTGCGCATCCGTGGCTTCACCCAGGACGACAGCCACATCTTTTGCGCCGAGGAGCAGATGGCCGACGAGATCACGTCGTTGCTCGACTTCGTGCTCTCGGTGTTGCGTCAGTTCGGATTCGAGGACTTCGAGTTCAAACTGTCCACGCGTGATCCGGACAAGTCCGTGGGTAGCGACGAGATCTGGGAGAAGGCGACGGCTGCGCTGATCGATGCCTTGCAGCGCCACAACGTGGAGTACTCGGTGAAGGAGGGCGACGCAGCCTTCTATGGTCCGAAGATCGACATCGACGTGCGCGACGCAATCGGTCGCAAGTGGCAGCTGAGCACCATTCAGTGTGACTTCAACCTGCCGGAGCGCTTCGGACTCGAGTACATCGGATCGGACAACGCCCGCCACCGACCGATCATGTTGCACCGAGCGCTCTTCGGTTCCGTCGAGCGCTTCTTTGGCGTGTTGCTCGAACACTACGGTGGCGCATTCCCGACGTGGCTTGCGCCAGTGCAGGTGCGTGTATTGCCGGTGACCACCGCACACGAGGAGTACGCACAAGCGCTCGTCAACGAATTGCGCGCGGAGGGTTTCCGCGTCGACATGGTTGCTGCCGACGAACAGCTCGGCAAGCGCATTCGCAGCGCCAAGCTCGAGCGGTTGCCCTACGTGCTCGTGGTCGGCGACGATGACGTCGCGAACGCAACCGTTGGTGTGAACCCGCGGGGTGGGGACGTCGTGCGTGGCGTGAAGTTCGATGCGTTCATGAACGACCTGCGGTCCGAGACCAAGGGTGTCCTGCCACAGGGTCTGTCGTCGTGACCCTCGAGCACATCTGGAACGGATGGCGCGCGAAGTACGTGCAGCGCGACTCGCACGCGCAACGGACCGATGTCTCGGTGTTCACCGAGATCCTCCAGTCGGGACTGAGCGACGAGGACTGTTTCATCGTTCACCGAGGCAAGGAGTGCTTCGTCATCCTGAACGCATTCCCGTACTCGCCGGGCCACATCCTCGTGCTTCCGTACCGCGAGGTGAGTGACGTCGAGGCGCTGACGCCGTCGGAGCACGCCGAGCTGTTCAGTCTCGTCACGACGGGAATCCAGGTGTTGAAGGCCGAGTACAAGCCGCAGGGAATCAACGTCGGCATCAACCTCGGTGCGGTTGCCGGCGGCAGTGTCGCCCAGCACCTGCACGTGCACGTCGTGCCGCGATGGGGTGGAGACACCAACTTCATGGTGACGGTGGCGATGACGAAGATCCTCCCAGAGGCACTCGACGTCACGGCTTCACGAGTCCGTGCCCGGTGGGCGCAGGTGGAGGCATCTCGATGAGCGGGGATGAAATCCGCGACTCGCTTCCGGAGGATCTCGACGTTTCTGCATTCGTCGGTCCATATCAGTTCCCCGACAACTCACGTCGGAGAATTCCCGCGATCATCTATGCAGTCGTGGCGATCGCACTGTTGGTGTTGTGGCTCACTTCGCGCAACTCTGGTTCGGGTCTCGTCAACGACGGCATGTTGTATGCCGCGATCGGTCTTGGTCTCTTTGCCGCGTTCGTGTCGACATCGGCATGGAAGATGGGTGTCAACGAACGTGACGCACTGGTACGTGCGTCACAGGCAGTCGAGTTTCCCGTCGGCCACGCGTCGGCGCAACAGGTGTGGCGCGGGCTTCGCAGCAGGCCAACGTGGCGCGTGCTGTGTTACAGCGCGGAGGAGCCGCCGCTCAAGCGTGGGCTCGTCCTCGTCGATGCGGTTGATGGCGCGATCGTGGAGTGTCTCGTGGAGGCAAACCCCGACTCCGACGATTCAGTAGGCTGAGTTCGATGTTTGACGGTCGCTTTCGCGTCCAGGTGGAAAAAGTCGTGCGTCCCGTCGGCGAGACGCTGCGCAAGACCGGACTGTCTCCCGACCACTTGACCCTCCTCGGCATGCTCGTCGCGGTCGCCGCTGCGGTCTCGATCGGTGCTGGTGCGTTGCAGCTGGGCTTGTTCCTCGTGATCTGTTCGGCGTTGCCCGACCTGCTCGACGGCGCACTTGCGAAGGCATCGAATTCGGCGAGCCAGCGTGGTGCCTTCTTCGACTCGGTCGTCGACCGTGTCACCGATGCGCTGCTGTTCGGTGGCGTGGCGTGGTTCTTTGCCACGACCAAGGACCCTCGGTTGTCACTCATCCCGTTCGCGATCATGGGCGTGTCGATGCTGATCTCCTACGAGCGCGCCAAGGCCGAGTCGCTCGGATTGAACGCCAAGGGCGGATTGATGGAGCGTGCTGAGCGCATCATCGTGCTCTGCGTCGGACTGCTGTTCGAGTCGCTGATCGTGTGGATCATGGCGGCGATGTTGATCCTCGTCACGATGACCGCCTTGCAGCGTTTCGTCAAGGTGTGGCGTCAGGCCGCCGTCGCCCCGATCGTCGCCGAGCGCATCGAAGTTCGTCGCAGCCGACGTGCTTCGCGACGCGCGCGACGGGACGACTATCGCGCTCGATTCGCGCGACGCAAGCGACTGTCGTAGTCGACCGCCGTCGTGAACGACGCACGTCGCAGCGGCAACGACGCCCTGACCACCGCTGGCTATCGGTTCGCCTCACTTGCGGCGAAATTGAGTCCGATGCCGGTCGTTGCCGGAACCGCGTTCGCGCTGTCCGGTCCGCTCGCGATTGCGATGCGGTCGAAGCGTCAGATGGTGGAGAGGCACCTGCGCCGAATTCTGCCGAATGCGTCAACGCTGACGATCCGACAGATGACACAAGCGTCGTTCGAAAGCTACGCCCGCTATTACCTCGAGACGTTTCGTCTCGCGCAGGTGCCGATGCGACGGATCAACGCGGCATTCACCGTCGACGGCATGGAGCACATCGAGCGCAGTGCCGAAGCAGGGAAGGGGACGATCCTTGCGCTTCCACATCTCGGTGGCTGGGAGTGGGCCGGTCGATGGTTGGTCGGCCAGGGGTACACCCTGACTGCCGTCGTCGAACGTCTCGACAACGAGGAGCTCTTCGATTGGTTCCTCGGAGTTCGCGAGGAACTCGGATTCAACATCATTCCCTTGGACGACCGTGCCGGGATCGCCGTCAACGAGGCACTGCGCGCGAACCACGTGGTCGCGTTGCTGTGTGACCGCGACATTCCACGTGAGGGCATCCGCAATGGTGCGAACGTCACGTTCTTCGGGGAGTCCACGACGGTGCCGAGCGGTCCTGCATTCTTCTCGCTTCGAACCGGTGCGCCGATCGTTCCTCTCGCGACGTACTTCACGAATCGCCTCGACGGACACCACGCGGTCGTTCGCCCTGCGATCCATGCGCAGCGTGAGGGTTCGCTCCGCGATGACGTGACGCGCATCTCGCAGATCGTCACGAGCGAGATCGAGGCGCTGATCAGGCGGGCGCCGGAACAGTGGCACCTGTTCCAGCCGAACTGGCCGAGCGACCCTGGTTACTGATACGCGGTGAAGAGTTCGCCGATCGCCTTGGCCTGACCGCCGCTCGTCGAGGACATCACGGCGATGGGTTGCACGCCGGTCGCTGCCCACGCCTCGAGACGATCTCGCACGTGTGAAGCCGGACCAGAAATCGTGCAGTCGTCCAACCATGCGTCACTCATCGTCGCGGTGAGCGCATCGGCAAGGCCTTCCTTCGGGGTCGATGAAATCGTCGACTCGAATGCATCCATTTCTGCTGCGTATCCAGCCGCACGCCAGTAGTTGCGATAGTTGGGGAGGATCACGTACCCGGTGAGCGTCTTTCGATTGACCGCACGGGCCGCAGCGACGTCGTCGTCGATCACGGTGGGGATCATGTTGGCGAGTCGGAATCCCGCTCGTGCGCTCTCCGGAATCGAGGCGACCTGGCGCGGGATGGCACTGAGTGACGCATTCGCCCAGATCGCTCCTTGGGAAATCCGCGTAGCGAGTGCGAGCATCTTGTCGCGCAAGGTGGCGAGCAGGATCGGTGGTAGCTCGCCACTGAAGCGCTCGTTCGCGCGCATCTGTTCGACGTATCGCTCGATGTCGGCGAGTGGCTTGGCGACCTCGACGCCGAGGCGCTTGGTTACGGGCGCGTGGCTGACACCGAGGCCGAGTGCAAAGCGACCGCCTGAGATTTCGTGGATGTGTGCAGCGGTGTTTCCGAGTTCGAACGGGTGGTTGTAATAGATCGGTTGGATCGACGTCCAAAAATTGATCGATGACGTTGCGTGAGCGAGCGACGTGCACAGCGACATGGTCGCGCCGAGACTCGGACAAGCGATTCCGGCGAAACCGCGACGTTCGATTTCGGTGGCCAGTTCGATGATCGCACGTCGCTTGGTCGGCGTTGCGACGAGGCTCACCGCTGGTCGTTGGATTGGAGTCGTTGCGTTCATCTGCCGTCGTTTCCTTCGTTCGTCGGCCTACCGTATACGAGGTGGACATGCTGCGCGTCGCGATGGTCAGCCCGTACAGCATCTCCATTCCAGGGGGAGTGCAAGCCCAAGTGCTCGGTTTGGCGCGTGAAATGCGCAGGCTCGGTCATGAGGTGCGGGTTCTCGCACCGTGTGACGGACCGCCACCCGAACCGTTCGTCACTCCACTCGGCAACAGTCTTCCGGCGAGTGCAAACGGATCTGTCGCTCCGCTCGCGCCAGACCCGTCCGCTGCGCTGAGGACGATTCGAGCACTCAACGACGAAGCATTCGACGTGATTCACCTTCACGAGCCGCTCGTGCCAGGACCGACGGTGACGGCACTGTTGCTCCAGCTCGCACCGACGGTGGGGACGTTCCACTCGGCTGGTGAGTCGGCCGCGTATCGAGTCCTGACCAAGACCGCACGCTGGGGAGCGGACCATCTTTCGATTCGCGTTGCAGTGTCGGAGGCGGCCCGTGAACTCGCCGAGCGATACCTCGGCGGGGAGTACACGATCTTGTTCAATGGCATCGAGATCGATCGATATCGTCGCACCGATCTCAAACGAGTCGACCAACCGACGATCTTCTTCTGTGGTCGGTATGAACCACGCAAGGGTCTCGAGACGTTGCTCGAGGCGATGCGCCACGTGCCGCGCGACGTGCGTCTGTGGGTCGCATCGGATGGCATCGGTATCGATGATCTGCGCAACACCTACGGGGGAGACGAGCGAATCTCCTGGCTCGGACGGATCACCGAACAAGACAAGCTCGACCGACTCGCCACGTGTTCGGTGTTCTGCGCACCGTCGCTCCGTGGTGAATCGTTCGGCATCGTTCTGCTCGAAGCGATGGCAGCTGGCGCGCCCCTCGTGGCAAGCGACATCGATGGCTATCGCAATGTCGCGCTGCACGACGAAAATGCGCTACTCGTTCCTCCTGGTAACGCGGTGGAACTTGGCGCTGCACTTCGCGCAGTTCTCGAAGACGGACAATTGCGTGATCGTCTCGTACAGGGTGGCAAGCAGCGTGCGGAGACGTTTTCGATGACGTCGCTCGCTCATCGGTACATCGACATCTATCGCGAGTTGTTGCGGGCCGAGGAAGAACGAGAACTCGTCATCCCGCAGAATCGGTTCGTCACGATGTTCCAGGATCGTGTCCTTCGGCGATCGCGTGCGATCGAACGCTGAAGCATGAACTAACGGCCGAGTCCCATCGGTCGTAGAATGGGTGCATGAACACCCTCCTCATCGTCATCGTGGTGGTTGCCGTGCTCGGCATCGCCGTGGTCGTGCTCTACAACCAGCTCGTGCGTCGACGTATCGACGTCGACAACGCCTGGTCCCAGATCGATGTCCAGTTGAAGCGTCGTCTCGACCTGATCCCCAACCTCGTGGAGACCGTGAAGGGCTATGCCAATCACGAGCGGGTCGCCCTCGAAGCCGTCATCAGCGCGCGCAGTGCCTCGTTGGCCGCTGGAGCTACTCCGCACGAGCAGGCCGCCGCAGACAATGCGTTGAGTGGAGCCCTGCGCCAGTTGTTCGCGCTCTCCGAGGCGTATCCGGACTTGAAGGCCAATGCGAGTTTCGTGTCCCTCCAGGAAGAGCTGTCGAACACGGAGAGCAGGATCGCGTACGCGCGCCAGTTCTATGGAGACTCGGTGGCTTCGTACAACACGGCGATCCAGAAGTTCCCGAACGTCGTCGTGGCGCGGATGTTCGGATTTGCGGAGCGCGAATTCTTCGAAGCCGAACCGGCGGCAGCGACGCCGCCGACAGTGTCGTTCGGTTCGTGATGAACGATCTCATCGCGTCGAACAAGCGCCGCACCGTCTATCTCCTCGTTGGCTTCGTGCTGTTGGTCGCCCTCGTGGGCGTCGCGGTCGGTGCGGCGGCTGGAAACGGAACGTCTGGTCTGATCATCGCGTTCGCGATGTCTGCCGTGTTCGCCTTCACGTCCTATTGGAAGTCCGACTCGATCGCGCTGTCTGTCAGCAGGGCGCATCCCGCAGACGAAACGACCTACAAGCGGCTGCACAATCTCGTCGAGGGACTGTGCATCGCCAGTGGGTTGCCCAAGCCGAAGGTGTACGTGATCGATGATCCCGCTCCGAACGCGTTCGCAACGGGCAGGAATCCGCGACACGCCGCGATTGCGGTGACGACGGGCTTGCTCGACAAGATGAACCGCGTCGAACTCGAGGGTGTCGTCGCACACGAGTTGTCGCACATCAAGAACTACGACATCTTGGTGTCGACGCTTGCCGTCACGCTCGTCGGAACCATCGCAATCGTGACGGACATCGCCCTGCGGATGATGTGGTGGAACGGTGGGCGAGTCCATCGCAGTGGAGATCGTGACGATCGCGGCAATCCGCTTGCCATCATCGGCATTGTTCTCCTGATCCTTGCTCCGCTGATCGGCAAGATCATGCAGGCGACGGTGAGTCGGCGACGAGAGACGCTGGCGGACGTTTCCGCGGTTCGCATGACCCGCTATCCGCCTGGCCTGATCTCCGCGTTGGAGAAGCTGCAGGCCGATTCGACGGTCACGCACTCGGCCAGCATGGCGACGGCCCATATGTGGATCGAGCAGCCGTTGTCGGGAGTGAAAGACGCAGGTCGCCTGGGTGCATGGCATAAACTTTTTCAGACCCACCCACCGTTGGCAGAGCGAATCGCCCTGCTGAGGGAGATATAGAACATGCGTCGAGTTGTCGTAGTTGGTTCCGCGATCGTTGCAGCCTCTGTGCTGGCGGCGTGCGGAGGTTCAGGTTCTTCGTCGGATACGGCCACCCCGGTGACCGATGCGCCGACCACGACGGTTGCCGTCGAGGTCTACCCGCTGACTGGCTTGCCCATCGACGACGATGAAGCCGCGGAACGTCCAGCGATGGTCGTCAAGATCGATAATCATCCGAAGGCTCGACCGCAGGATGGCATCAACCAGGCCGACATCATCTTCGAAGAGAACGTCGAGAAGCTGACGCGCTTCGCCGCGGTCTTCCACAGCCAGGGTTCGGATCCCGTCGGTCCGATTCGAAGCGGACGATTCCAGGACATCAACCTCGTTGGCTCCTTGAACAAACCGCTCTTCGTGTGGAGCGGTGGCAATGCCAAGGTCACCGAGGCGATCCAGGATTCCGACCTCATCGACTTGAGTTGGACCGTGGCGAACAAGGACGGCGGATTCACTCGGGATGATGAGCGCACGGCGCCGCACAACCTCGTTGCGGAGACCACCAAGCTGTGGACACTCGCACCGAGTGGTTCAAAGCCACCTGCACAGCAGTTCGTCTATCGCGGTGTCAGTGACGCCAACGCCTCGACGTCGAAGGACACCGATGGCGTGAAGGTTTCGATGGACGGCGTCAAGGTCCATTGGGTGTGGGATGAGTCGACCAAGGAATTCCAGCGCTTGTCCGATGACGAGCCGCACATGGGCTCCGATGAGAAGCAACTCGCCGTCCCCAACGTCGTGGTGCTTGAAGTCGAATACTCGGACAGATACAGCCCGACGTCCAAGACCGTCGGAAGCGGTAAGGCGTATGTGTTCACGAACGGTGTGCTGTACGAGGGGAAGTGGACTCGTGACGACCGGCTCAAGCCGTACGCATTGACGGACTCGGCAGGTGCACCGATCAAGTTGACGCCGGGACAGACTTTCGTCGAGGTGGCGCGTGCGGGGAAGACCGCGATCGTCGCCCCCGGTGTCGATCCAGAGACCGTCAAGTACCCGTAAATACGCGCTCGGCTGAAGCAACCTCAGCCGACCTCGGTACGATGAGGCGCATGACTTCGCACTCCTCAACAGGTTCGATGAAGGTCAAGCGCGGCTTGGCCGAGATGCTCAAGGGCGGCGTGATCATGGACGTGGTCACCCCCGAACAGGCGAAGATCGCCGAAGACGCGGGTGCGACGGCGGTCATGGCGCTCGAGCGCGTTCCTGCTGACATCCGTCGAGACGGTGGTGTCGCGCGCATGAGTGACCCGGAGATGATCGAGGGCATCAAGGCGGCGGTGTCGATTCCGGTCATGGCCAAGGCCCGCATCGGGCACTTCGTCGAAGCGCAGATCCTCGAGTCGCTCGGTGTCGACTTCATCGATGAGTCGGAAGTATTGACCCCTGCGGATGAGACCCACCACATCGACAAGTTCGCCTTCACGGCACCGTTCGTGTGTGGTGCGACGAACCTCGGCGAGGCGCTCCGTCGCGTGAGCGAGGGCGCCGCATTGATTCGCTCGAAGGGCGAGGCCGGCACGGGCAACGTCGTCGAGGCGGTGCGTCACTTGCGCAACATCATCGGCGACATTCGCAAGATCACCCAGGCCGACTCGGCCGAACTCTTCGACTGGGCCAAGCGCCTTTCCGCGCCATTGCCGCTCGTGCAGGAAGTTGCCGAGACCGGTTGGCTGCAAGTTCCGATCTTCTGTGCGGGTGGCATCGCCACGCCGGCTGACGCAGCACTCGCGATGCAACTCGGAGCCGAGGCAGTGTTCGTGGGGTCGGGAATCTTCAAGAGTGACAATCCATCGCCGCGGGCCAAGGCAATCGTCGAGGCAACCACGCACTTCCGCGACCCGCACATTCTCGCCAAGGTCAGCCGCAATCTCGGCGCACCGATGACGGGTATCGGCATGGACGAGATCAACCAGAAATACGCGGAGCGCGGCTGGTGAACGATTCGAGGCCTCCGGGTGAACGCACTCATCGGCATTCTTGCCCTGCAGGGAGCATTTAAGGCTCACGAACTCGCCGTGCGCCACTGTGGTGCACCAACACTGCAGGTTCGTACGCCCGATGACTTGGATCGCGTGGACGCGCTCGTCATGCCCGGCGGGGAGTCGACGACGATGTCGCACCTGTTGACGACGTCCAACTTGTTCGACCCGATTGCGAAGCGGTTGAGCGATGACATGCCCGTCTTCGGGACGTGTGCCGGGATGATCCTGCTTGCCCAGAAGGTCTATGACGCGCGACCGGACCAGCGGTCCTTCGCGGCCCTCGACATCGATGTGCGCCGCAATGCATACGGTCGCCAGGTCGACAGCTTCGAGTGCGACTTGCGCGTCGCAGGACTCGCCGACGAGTTCCATGCGGTGTTCATCCGGGCCCCGCGTGTGGAACGGGTTGGCGAAGGGGTCGAGGTGCTCGCGGAGCATGGTGGGGTTCCCGTTCTCGTCCGTCAAGGGCGAATGATGGCGGCATCGTTCCACCCCGAGTTGACACCCGACGTGCGCATTCACGAACGATTCCTGTCCATGGTCACGGAGGTATAGCGATGTCAGGACATTCCAAATGGGCGACGATCAAGCGCAAGAAAGGCGCGATCGACAAGGCAAAGGGAAAGACGTTCGCCAAACTCGCGCGTCAACTCGAAGTCGCCACGCGTGAAGGTGCAAGCGGCGACATCTCGAGCAACGCAGCATTGCGAACGATCGTGTCGAAGGCGAAGGCCGCGCACATGACCAACGATGCGATCGACCGTGCGATCAAGCGTGGTCTCGGCGAGCAGAGCGGGGCGTCCTACGAGTCGATCACCTATGAGGCATACGCCCCAGGTGGAGTCGCGATGTTGATCGATGCGTTGACCGACAATCGCAACCGCACCGCATCGGACGTCAGGTCGCTGTTCAGTAAGTGGGGCGGCGCGATGGCAGAGCCCGGTTCGGTGGGCTGGCAGTTTTCGCGCAAGGGCATCATCCAAGTCGGCAAGGACGTGAGTGAGGACGACATCATGCTCGTCGCACTCGACCACGGAGCAGAGGACATCGTCGATGAAGGAGACTCGTGGCGCGTGACGTGTGATTCCGCAAGTGTGTTCGACCTGAAGTCGGCGCTCGAGGCGGGGGGAATCGCGGTCCAGTCGGCGACATCCACGATGGTGTCGTCGATGTCCGTGCCGGTGACCGATGCGACGGTCGCCAAGTCGATCCTGCGCATCATGGATGATCTCGAGGAGAACGACGACATCCAGGACGTGTACTCCAATTTCGACATGTCCGATGACCTGTTGAGCGAGGCGGCATCATGAGCATCAAGGTCGGAGACACAGCACCAGACTTCACCCTGCAGGGGACTGGATCACGGGAGTATCGGTTGAGTGACTATCTCGGCCAGCCAGTCGTCATCGTCTTCTATCCCGGTGATGCGACGCCGGTGTGCACCAAGCAGCTGAATGAGTACAACGATGGACTCGAGCAGTTCTCTGGGCTCGGTGCTCAGGTCCTCGCCATCTCGGCGCAGGGACTCGAGAGCAAGGAGGACTTCGCCGCCAAGAATGGCTTCGGTTTCCCCCTGCTCGCCGACGTCGACAAGACCGTGGCCAAGGCGTATGGGATCCTCGGGCCGCTCGGATTCCCGCGTCGGTCGGTCTTCGTGGTCGACGCCAAGGGCATCATTCGCTACGTCCATCGCGCGCTTGCGGGCGTGACGTATCGGCCGGTCTCGGAACTGGTGGAGGCCATCAACGCCGCACGGGGCTAGGGCAGATGTCCCCACTGGGTAGCGCCCAGTCACTACAATCAAACACATGTTCGCCCCACGCCACATGGAGCCAGGTCGTCCAGGGGTGGTGCTCGGTATCGACCCAGGACTCACACGCTGTGGTTTTGCAGCATTGCGACAGCATGGTTCGGACATCGAGGTCCTCGCGATGGGTGTCATCACGTCTCCAGCAGACATGGATGTTGCTCAGCGTCTCGCCACCGTGCATGAGGATTTCGACTCGCTCCTGAGTGAGGTTCGGCCGTCCGCCGTTGCTGTCGAGCGCGTGTTCTTCCAGTCGAACGTGAGCACTGCGATGAGCGTGGCGCAGGCAAGCGGCGTCGTACTTGCACTTTCGAGCATCCGTGGAATTCCCGTCGTGCAGTACAGCCCGAGTCAGGTGAAGAGTGCTGTGGCCGGCTCTGGCGCCGCAGACAAGTTGGCGGTGCAGAAGATGGTGCAGAGGCGACTCGGTCTGCAGTCGTTGCCCGAGCCTGCCGATGCCGCGGATGCCGCTGCGATCGCGCTCTGTCACCTTGCCGCATCGCCGTTGGCGGCTCGTGTCGCAACCGCACAGGGTGCACGCAGATGATCGGAAGCTTGCGCGGAGTTGTGGTCGAACGGATCGAGGACTCGACGGTCCTCGTCGAGGTGGGCGGTGTCGGGTACCTCGTGCACGTCACCCCACGTACGTTGGCCGAACTCGAGCCGACCTCGAGTGCGTTTTTGTACGTGCACCAACACGTCCGTGAGGATGCTCTCACGTTGTTCGGTTTCCTCGATCGCGACGAGCGACGAACGTTCGAGTCGTTGATTGCCACCCACGGCATCGGCCCGTCGATGGCGATGGCGATCCTTGGAACTCACTCACCACGAGCGCTCACTGACATCGTCGCCAACGGTGACACCGCGTCACTGACGCTCGTGCCCGGTGTCGGGAAGAAGACTGCCGAACGGTTGCTCATCGAGCTCAAGGGCCGTCTCAATCTTCCGATCCTGGACGGACTCGGATCTGCTTCGTCGTCATCGAGTGTCGCTCAGGTGCGCGAGGCGCTCGTCGGGCTCGGGTACGGTCACGATGAGATACGTGATGCGCTTCGCGAATTGGATGGTGCGATGGATGCCGAGCGGTTGCTCCGCGACGCACTGAACCTCTTGGGGTCACGCCGTGCGTGAGGACTTCGTGGATCCGCGGTCGGGTTCGTCGGATGACGAGCGCGTACTCGAAGCAGGTTTGCGCCCGACTGCACTGTCCGAGTTCGTGGGTCAGCGGGAACTGAAGGAACACCTCAACATCGTTCTCGGTGCTGCTCAGAAGAGGGGACAAGCAGCCGATCATCTCTTGCTTGCTGGGCCTCCCGGACTCGGCAAGACGACACTCGCGGGAATCGTCGCCACCGAGATGGGCGCGCGACTGCATGTGACGTCGGGTCCTGCGCTCGAGCGCGCGGGTGATCTCGCGGCAATTCTCACCTCGCTCGAAGCCAATGACGTGCTGTTCATCGACGAAATCCATCGCTTGTCCCGCACGGTGGAGGAGATCCTCTATCCGGCCATGGAGGACTTTCAAATCGATCTCGTCGTCGGCAAGGGACCGGCCGCATCGTCGATTCGACTGACCTTGCCCCGCTTCACGTTGATCGGTGCGACGACGCGCACGGGAATGATCACCGGCCCGTTGCGGGATCGCTTCGGACTCGTGGCGCGACTGGAGTACTACGAGCCCCGAGAACTCGAGGAGATCGTGACGCGTGCGGCACGCATCCTGCAGGTTCCCATCGACGCACAGGGTGCATCACAGATCGCGCGTCGATCGCGTGGGACGCCGCGCATTGCCAATCGACTCCTTCGTCGCGTGCGGGACTTCGCCGACATGCGTGGAAATGGTTCGATCGACGACAGCGTGGCCCACGAGGCACTCGGGGTGTTCGGCGTCGACGACAAGGGTCTCGACAAGGTCGATCGCGCCATCTTGAGCGCGCTGTGCTCTCAGTTCGGTGGCGGTCCCGTGGGTCTGTCCACGCTTGCAATCTCCGTGAGTGAACAGACCGAGACGATCGAGGACGTCTATGAACCGTTCCTCATCCAGCAGGGGATGATCGCCCGCACGCCACGCGGCCGTGTCGCGATGGCGAGTGCGTGGGAGCATCTCGGTCTCCAGGCGCCTGCACAGAATCCCGATCTGTTTTCCTCGTAGTCTGCCTCGGTGCGTCTCGACGACATCGACTACGAACTTCCTGCCGAACTCATCGCACAGCATCCGATCGAGCCCCGCGATAGCGCTCGATTGCTCGTGGATCTCGGGAACGGTCGAATCGCACATCGCCACGTCACCGACGTCGTCGATCAGTTGAGCGAAGGGGACGTGCTCGTCGTCAATCACACTCGCGTCATGCATGCCCGGCTCCACTTGCAGCGCGAAAGCGGCGGACGCGTCGAGGTTCTGATGTTGCGCGAACGTCCAGGGTCGTCGCACTGGGAGGCACTCGTTCGCCCTGGCGGAAAGATTCGCGAAGGCGAGATCCTCTCGCATCACGCGGGGCTCGAGGTCGTGCGAATGGTCGGGCGTTCGTCGGACGGCGACACGTTCATCGTCGAGCCGCTCGTGCCCGACGTGTTCGCCACGATGCGTGAGATCGGGGAGGCACCGCTTCCTCCGTACATCACCGAGCGGCTCTCGGATGCGAGCAGGTATCAGACCGTGTATGCACATGAGGAGCGATCGGCGGCTGCCCCGACTGCCGGTCTGCA
>DAIRSS010000019.1:0-24911 GCA_036804285.1 Ilumatobacteraceae bacterium | reverse complement strand
TGCCCGGAACGTCGTTCCTCGAAAAGGACGGCACGTTCACCAACGCCGAGCGCCGCATCAACCGCGTTCGCCCTGCGATGCGTCCGCAGACCGGCAAGCACGAGTGGGAAGCCGTCTGCGACCTCGCCGAGGCGATGGGATTCGCGATGCGCTGGAACACCTCGAGCGAGATCATGGACGAGATCGCCAAGCTCACCCCCACGTTCGCAGGCGTCTCCTTCGACCACCTCGACCGCGTCGGCAGCGTGCAGTGGCCGTGCAACGAGGCAAACCCAATCGGCACGCCGATCATGCACCGCGATCGCTTCGTGCGCGGACTCGGCAAGTTCACCCCGACGCCATACGTACCGACCGAGGAGCGCTCGACGCGCAAGTTCCCACTGCTGCTCACCACTGGTCGCATCCTCAGCCAGTACAACGTGGGTGCACAGACCCGCCGCACGAAGAACGTCAAGTGGCACCCGGAGGACATCCTCGAAATCCATCCCGCAGACGCCGAAGAGCGCGGTGTACGCGAGGGCGAAGAAGTGACGATCTCGAGCCGCGTCGGTGCGACCGTGCTGCGCGCACACATCACCGACCGCGTGGCACCGGGCGTCGTCTACACGACCTTCCACCACCCCGTGAGCGGCGCCAACGTCGTCACCACCGAGAACAGCGACTGGGCGACCAACTGCCCCGAGTACAAGGTGACGGCCGTCCAGGTCTCCCCCGGACGCAGCGCCTCAACCGTGGAACTCGACCACCCCGAACACCGTCTCGGCGCGCTCGTACGCATGGCCAACCAGATCGCCCGCCAGTGGGCCGCTGACTCGAGCGCAGACGCCGTCAGCGCCACGGTGTATCACCTGGAGAACTTCTGGGAACACGACATGCGCGTGGATCTTGCCCGTGCCGTCGACACCGGCTCGGTGACCGTGGATGACCTCGTCATCGAGGCGGTTCGCCGCCTCACCGTGCACGCCTAGTTCTCGGCGTCCACCAACTCGAGTGTGACCCGACCGAGTAGCGCCATGCCGACGTGGCATGCGGCGACGACCACGAGAGCCTGTGAAACGCTGAACGTTGCTGCCACAGCGGACCACACGCTCGACCCGACCGACATCCCGAACCACACGACGAGCATCGACAATGACGTCCCGCGTCCGCGGAGCCAGTCGGGCAACTCGAGGAGATATCGCGACCAGTAGGTGTTCATCGTCGCCATCTGCGCAGCGCCGACGATGAGCACGCACGCCACGCCGACACCCACGTTGGGCGTCACCGCGAACGCTGCCACGCCAGCGCCCCAGACGACGCTGGTGACGAACACGATGCGCTCCTCCGACAACCTGCCACGCAATCGTGGAACCACGAGGATGCCGAGGACCGAACCGAGACCGAGCGCGCCGGCGAGCAGGCCATAGCCGAATGAACCAGCGTCGAGTTCCTTGGACGCAACGACCGGCACGAGCGACAACAGCCCCGATGAGGTCACGCCGACGCCCATGATGCGGATCGACACCCCACGAGTTCGGGGATTGCGCCACACGAAGGCGAGCCCTTCGCGGATCGCGGCGTTGACCCTCGTTGGACGACGCTCTGCATCGATCGTGTGGCGGAAGTGGTGAGCGACGAAGAGGATGCCGACGAAGGACACCGCATTCACGATGAACACGACACCCGCGTCCGAAGACGCAATGACGAGCCCCGCGAGCGCAGGTCCGATCGTTTGGGCGATGTTGCGCGAGGCGGAGTCGAGCCCGAGTGCCTGGGGTACGAGTTCGCGTCCGACGAAGTGCGGCGTCGCGGCCATGAAGACCGGTGCCGACAGGGTCATCACGACGGACTCGAGGAAGGTTCCGGCGAGCAGAACGGAGACCGACATCGAACCGGAGATCACGAGCACGCCGAGGATGGCGGCAATCGAGAGCGCGATGACCTCGGTGATATAGAGCAGCTTGGCGCGGTCGACGATGTCGGCGATCGCACCCGCGTGCAGCGCAAGGAGGAACCCGGGAACGGCCCACGCGGTCTGCACGAGGCCGATCAACGTCGGTGAGTCGGTCAGGAGCGTCATCTGCCAGCTCGCCGCGGCGATGTGCATGAAGCTTCCGACGTTGGACACGAGGGCTGCGATCCAGACATAGCGATACACGCGGATCGCAAGCGGTGCCCACGGCCCTCTTCTGTTCACCTCGGACATCTGGTCAGACGGGAACGTTCGAGGTGAAGCGCATGACCCCGTCGTCCACTGGAGACTTGCGGAACAGGTCGATGTCGCGCTTGTAGTCCTGCGGGTTGAGCCACGGTTCGCGATCACCCTGCTTTGGCATCAGATGCATCACGCGGTTCATGTACCCAGGAGTGAAGCCGTCCACCCACGGTCGCTGCGGCATCGACTCCTCGCCATCCCTCAGCGTTGGCGTGCACACCGTGGCCCCGACTCTTTCCATGTGGTTGAGTACTCGACAGACGTACTCACAGGTGAGGTCCGCGCGCAGCGTCCACGAGGCGTTGATGTACCCGAACGACGTCGCGAGATTCGGCACGCCCGAATACGACATGCCCTTGTAGGTCCAGGTCGTGGAGAAGTCGATCGCCTCACCATCTTTGAAGAAGTCGACCTCGCCGAGGGTCACGAGGTGCAATCCCGTCGCCGTCACGATCACGTCGGCATCGATTCGCGACCCGGAATCCAGCTCGATCCCACGCGCGTCGACCGTGCGGATCGTGTCCGTGACGATGGATGCGGTGCCGGCTTTCAGGGCCTCGAACAGGTCACCGTTCGGCAGGAGGCACAGGCGCTGGTCCCACGGGAAATAGGTCGGATTGAAGTGGGTGTCGACGTCGACGACCCCACCGACCGCCTCACGCACGAAGCCCATCAAGCGTTCCTTGGCCTGCTGCGGATAGGCGCGCATGCGCTTGTAGAAGAACTGTTGCATCGTCGTGTTCTTGAAGCGCACGAGTCGATACGCGAGCTTTGCCGGCAGGAACTTGCGCAACAGTTCCGCCACGGAATCGACGTCGGGTCGTGCGACGACGTACGTCGGTGAGCGCTGGAGCATCGTGACATGTGCTGCGGTCCCCGCCATGGACGGCACGATCGTCATCGCCGTTGCACCGGAGCCGATGACCACCACACGCTTGCCCGCGTAGTCGAGGTTCTCGGGCCAGAACTGCGGGTGCACGACGGTGCCCGCGAAATTGCCGAGCCCTGGGATCTCGGCTTCGAAGCCCTTCGAGTAGCGGTAGTACCCGGTGCACATGAAGAGATAGGTACACGAGTACTGGACGCGATCCCCGTTCCCCTGGCGTGCGGTGACCGTCCAGCGACCCTCGGCACTCGACCAGTCGGCACGCTCGACGTGCAGGCCATAGGTGATGTGCCGTGCCAGGTCGAACTCCTCCACCGTCTCACGCAGGTACGCGAGGATCGAGGGACCGTCGGCGATCGCCTTGCGGGAGGTCCAGGGCTTGAAGCGGTATCCGAGGGTGTGCATGTCGGAGTCGGAACGGACCCCGGGGTACCGGAAGAGGTCCCACGTGCCGCCCAGCTGGTCCCGGCCCTCGATGATGGCAAAGGACCGCGTCGGGCACAGGGTCTTCACGTGGTAGGCGGCGCCGATCCCCGAGATGCCTGCCCCCACGATGAGCACGTCAACCTGTCGAGTCTCCACAGCACCCCCTGCCACTGGGATTTACCCTAATTGGCACGGCCCAATCGTCACGATGCGGAGGTTACGAACGCGCAACAACCCAGTACAGGTAGGCGCCATCGTTGCAATCGTGTGAAATCCACCACTCACCCCTCGGGTGTGCTTACGGTCGAATATGTAGGCAACGACGCCTACAGAACTGGGGAAAAGATCATGTACACACTCGGATACCTCCTCCTGGCAGCAGCCCTGCTGGGTGCAGTAACGACCGTGGTTGACTCGGTGCTCGGCACCATCCAACTCTCGGGCATCATCCGCAAAATCCCGATCATCGGCTCCAACTGGAACCTCATCGTGGCCATCGCCATGGTGTGGGTCCTGGAGATGAACCCGATCTCGGGCTGGGGACTCACCTTCTCGGACGACTGGATGACCTACTGCGCCAACGGTGCCATCATTCTCGGAATGATCCCGCTGAAGGATGCCGTCATCTCGATGGTCAACCGCGGTCTCCGCGCCTAACCACCGAAACACGTAGTCGAAAAGACCGCCGGTGAAAGCCGGCGGTCTTTTCATTTCCCCACCGACCTTCGGGAACCCCAATTAGCGTGGTGCCGTGAGTCGAACCCTGGACCCAAAGACCGTTGAGGCGTACCAGCGCGACGGGGTGGTCGTCCTCAAAGACCTCGTCTCACCCGAGGCGATTGCAGAGCTCGCAGACGGCGTCGAGCACAATCTTCGATCCCCCGGGCCGTGGGCGAACGAGTACACCCCGTCTGGGGCGACCGGCCGATTCTTCGATGATTACGTCAACTGGCAGCGCATCGAAGAGTTTGCGCGGGCTGGCACCACGGGACCGATCCCGCGGGCCGCTCGCGAACTCATGGGCTCGAAGGTCGCGCGGTTGTTCCACGAGCACGTCCTCGTCAAGGAAGCTGAGACCAAAGAGGTCACGCCCTGGCACCACGACGATCCCTATTACGGGATCGACGGCATGGACAACGTGAGCATCTGGATCCCCCTCGATCCGATCCCTGACTCGGTTGCGCTGCGCTTCATTCCCGGCAGCCACCGCTGGAACGCCCGCTACATTCCACGTCGCTTCGCCGACCAAAGCGCGTATGTGGACGCGGCACACGACTTCGTGCACCTGCCGTCGCCAGAGGAACTCGAACACCAGGCCACGCTGTCCACGCCCGTCACGATCGGCGATGCCGTGGCCTTCCACTATCGAACCCTGCACGCGGCGCCAGGAACGAGTGGAACGGGCGTCACCCGCCGGCGTGCGGTCAGCTTTCGTTACGTGGGTGACGATGCGCGGTTCGCCACGAGACCGTGGAGAACGTCGCCACCACTCGAGGGCAATGGGCTTCGCCCTGGGGACGAACTCGACGATCCCCGCTTCCCGGTGGTCGCGCGGGCTTAGTTTCCGTCGCGCAGCGGGGACGAGATCGGGCGAAGCGCATAGCGCCGGAACACTTCGAGATACCCGCCCTCGTACAGCAACCCGATCTTGCGCGCTCGTTCGACGGCGTTGACTCGCTTCACGAGCGGACCGTATGCATACCACGGCACCCACGGTTCGTCGTGGTGCGCGACGTGCAGGTTGTTGTTCAACATCAGCAGACTCATCACTGGGCCAGCCATGATCATCGCGGTGCGATCAGGAGTGTCGACCAGGTACTTGTGCTCGGGGAACGGCCGCATCGCATTCAGCACGCGACCGCCGTAAGTGGTGCCGAGCGCGAATTGCCAGAACGGCATCTCGGCAACGTTGCGCACGAACCACACGACGAGGACGAGTCCGATTGCATGCACGAGGAGTGCGAACCGACGCGAGTTCTTTCCCGCTATCGCCTCTCGCAACACCATCGTCACGTAGGTCGTGGTGCTGACGAGGATCCACACGAACATGCGAAACAGCATCGTGCGATTGGCCCAGTAGGCGGCTCGGCGCAGTCGACCCGCACGGTCCCACGTCTCCTGGGAGACGTAGTAGCTCTCGTTGTCGAGCTCCGGGTTCGTGAGATCCGCCTCGTGGTGCTCGAGGTGGTCGCGCCTGAAACACAAAAACGGGATCCACAGGGTGACGGGAATGGAGGCAATCGCGTTGTTCAGCCACTGCGCGCGGAACGGGTGCCCGTGGAGCATCTCGTGCTGCATCGACAGGTGCCATGCACCGAACCACGCGAGCAGCAACACACTGAGCACACCACCGAGGCGCTCGTGGTTGAGCACCGTGGCGGCCGTCCCTCCATACACCGCGAGAATCAACACGACGGTGCGCCACTCGCCGGGTGCATTGAGCAGTCCCCTGCGCGTTGAACCAGTCGACGACATGGGCTCATTCTACAATTGACCAGTGAACGTGCCCAGTCGGTCGCTGACAATCCTGCCCGGTTTCGCACTCGCACTGCTCGTCACGTTCGTTGGCTTCCAAGTACACGAACGATTCGACACCGTGTCGCCCCTCGTTGCGTCGCTCGTGATCGGTGTCGTGCTCGGCAACCTCGGCGCGGTCCCCGCCGTGTGCACACCAGGAATCAAGTTCACTGCCAAGCGCGTGCTGCGATTCGGCATCGTGCTTCTCGGAACGCAACTCGCGGTCTCCCAGGTCATCGAATTGGGTGGCGCTGAACTGCTCGTCGTCATTGCCGTCGTGACGATCACCTTCCTCGGCACCATGTGGCTCGGTCCTCGCCTCGGAGTCTCCCGCCCACTCTCCCTCCTTGTTGCAACCGGATTTTCGATCTGTGGAGCCTCCGCGGTGGCCGCCATGGAGGGCGTCGCCGAGGCCGACGAAGAAGAAGTCACCTACGCCATCGCCCTCGTCACGTTGTGCGGGAGCCTTGCGATCATCCTCCTCCCCTCGCTTCGCGACCTCGCAGGGCTTGCGAATCCCGAGCTGTTCGGTGCGTGGGTCGGGGCGAGCGTGCACGACGTTGCACAAGTGATCGCCACGTCCTCGACGGGCGGAGATGCCGCGGTTCATTCGGCCACCGTGGTCAAGTTGTCCCGCGTGGTGCTCTTGGCCCCACTCGTGGCGATCGTGAGCATCTGGTTGCGCACACCCCGCACGGGACTCACGTCGCGTCAGGGCGCGAAGTCTCCGACGATCGTGCCGATCTTCGTACTCGGGTTCCTCGCCATGATCCTCGTGCGAACGTCAGGTGTCCTGTCGAGCGAGATGCTTGCGAACCTGAAGACCATCGAACAGTGGTGTCTCGCCTGTGCGCTCGTGTCGCTCGGATCTGAGGTTCGGATTCGCAAGTTGTTGCGTGTCGGAGGTCGACCACTCCTCCTTGCGCTCATCAGTTGGGGTGGAATCGCCGGGCTTTCGCTCGTCGGCGTGCACCTCGTGAACTAGAGCGAACCCGCCACCACTCGACCCTCGCGCACCACAGCGCCGATCTGGGCCACACCAGGTCGATAGGCAAGATGGATGTGACTCGCAGCATCCAGCACGACGAGATCTGCTCGCGCACCTGCCTTCAGTACGCCGACGTCGTCGCGTCGCAACGCCCGTGCTCCACCAGCAGTCGCAGCCCACAGCGCCTCGTCGCACGTCATGTGCATCGAGATCACACCGAGCGAGATCGCCAGTGGCATCGACGTCGTGTATGACGAGCCGGGATTGCAGTCGGATGCAAGCGCCACGGTGACACCTGCGTCGATCAGTCGTCGGGCATTCGGGAACGGCGAGCGCGTGCACAACTCCGCAGTTGGCAAGAGCGTCGCCACCGTCGAGCCCTTCGTCGACGCGAGCGCCTCGACGTCCGTGTCGGTCAAGTGCGTGCAGTGATCACAGGAAGCGACACCAAGCTCGACACCGAGTGCCACGCCCCCGCCAGCCTGCAGTTGATTCGCATGCATCCGCATGCCAAGACCCTTGGCCGAACCTGCCCGCAGAATCTCACGGGCCTGATCGACGTCGAAAGCCCCGCGGTCGCAGAACACGTCGATCCAGCGCGCATGCGTCGCACACGCCTCGAGCATCGGACCGGTCACTTGAGCCACGTACTCGTCCGCGTTCACGTCCGGCGGCACGACGTGTGCGCCGAGGAACGTCGTCTCGGTCGTCGCGGTCGATGCGGCCACCAGCGAGCGCTCCTCATCGACGACCGACAGCCCGTAACCCGACTTCACCTCGATCGTCGTGGTGCCGCTCGCGAGTGCCTCGGAGGCGAGCCGGGCGACATTGGCACGCAACGTCTCGTCACTTGCGCCTCGCGTGGCGGCCATGGTCGTGCGGATGCCACCGGCCGAGTACGGGCGGCCCGCCATTCGCGCCTCGAATTCCGCAGCGCGATCGCCGGCGAACACGAGGTGGGTGTGACTGTCGACGAAGCCCGGGATGACGCATCGGCCACCGACGTCGATCGGCTTGGCGTCCGAATGCGAACCGATCTCTGCGGCAGGTCCGACCCAGGTGATGCGCCCAGAGGAATCGGCGACGAGACCAGCGTTGTCGATCGTCCCGAGCAAACCGGCGTCGCGACTCGGATCGTTGGTGACGAGCTTGCCGATGCCCGTCAGCGCGAACATCTACGAACCGTGTTTGGCGACGAGTGCCTTGGCGCGCTCGACGAACGCGTCGTGGTGGAACTGATTGAACGAATCCCACGTGGTGAGCGTCGACGGGTCGACGACCTTGTCGAGGAACAACAACCCATCCAGGTGGTCCACCTCGTGCTGATAGGTGCACGCCGTGAGACCGCGGATCTCGTGTTCGATGTCGTTGCCGTGGCGGTCCCAAGCCTTGACGTGGATGCGGGTGTGGCGCTTCACTTCGCCGCGGATGCCGGGCACCGACAGGCAACCCTCCATGTTGGCGAAGAAGTCGTCATCGAGTGGCGTGAGCACGGGGTTCACGAGGATCGTGAGCGGCACGCGGGGCTTGTAGGGATAGCGAGGGTTGTTGTCGACTTCGATCGCACAGATTCGCTGGTGGCGCAGCACCTGCGTCGCGGCGAGTCCAGCACCGTTGGCATGACGCATGGTCTCGACGAGGTCGTCGATGAACTTCTGCACCTCGGCAGAGGCGAGTTCTTCGCGCGTCACCTCCTTGGCGATGATGCGCAACTCTGGGTGTCCGACGGTGGCAATGGGAAGAACGGCCATAGTTCCTACAGTGTAACGACGGCCGCGATTGCCGTGCGGAGCGATGCGGGAACGTCGTCGATGGTGCGATGCACGAAGTTCTCCACGATTCGCTTCCCCCCGACCCACACGTCGCGCACGTCAGCAGGTGCTGCCGAATACACGATGTGCGCGGCTGCGCGTTGCGGATCGAATGATGCGAGGCGAACACTGTTCGTCTCCAGTGCGATGAAGTCTGCAGGTGACCCGACGGCGATGCCGTGGCGTTGCCAACCGAGTGACGTCGATCCATTGCCGGTCGCCGCCTCGAGAAGCGATGCAGGTGAATGGTTTCCTCGCACACCGGTGATCAGCCGCTCGTCCTGCTCGATCGCACGCGCCTCCTCGAAGAGGTCGATGACGGCGTGAGAATCGCTGCCGACGCACAGGGTCGCACCTGCCCCGACGAGTCGCTTCGCTGGTCCGATGCCGTCTGCGAGGTCGCGCTCCGTCGTCGGGCAGAAACAGACGTGTGAGCCGCTCGCGCCGAGCAGCGCAATGTCGTCGTCGGTGAGGTGCGTTGCGTGCACCGCACACAGGTGTGGACCGAGCAACCCAGCCTCGGCGAGCACACCCGTCGGCGTCTTGCCCGTGGCCGCGAGGCAGGCCGCGTTCTCCGCCGGCTGTTCGGACACGTGCAGGTGCACGACCCGGCCATGCCGATTGGCGACGACCGCTTCGAGATCGTGTGGGTGCACGGCGCGCACACTGTGTGGAGCGAGACCGACCGTCCAGTTCTCTCCCCCTTCACCGAGGAGATCAACGCGATCCAACCAGGCGTCCATCGATCCGTCAGAGAATCGACGCTGCTCTGCGAGTGGCTCCGGCTTGTCGAGTCCCGCGTGCAGGTAGGCGACGTCAAGGAGTGCGAGCTTCACACCTGCAGCGCGCGCAGCATCCACCATCGCCTTGCCCATCTCGTTCGGATCCGAATACCGACCGCCCTCGGCGGGATGATGCACGTAATGAAACTCACCGACGCCCGTGACCCCAGCGAGTGCCATCTCGGCAAACACCGCCGTGGCGAGCGCTCGGTAGTTGTCCGGAGTCAGCCGATTGGCGATCGCATACATCGGCTCGCGCCACGACCAGAAGTCACCCGAACCCCCGTGGGTGTTTCCACGCAGTGCGCGGTGGAAGGCATGGCTGTGGGCATTCACGAGACCCGGCATCACGACGCCACGAATGACGACATCGCCGTCACGAGGCGCGACGCCGACCTCGACGGCACTGATCGTCGATCCATCGACGGTGATGCGAACGTTCTCGTCGGCCGATTCCCCACCACGCCAAGCCCACTGCGCGTGATAGGTGGTCATGATCAGCCCTCGCGCATCGGCAACCGCACGCCGCGCTCTGCGGCGGTGGCGATCGCATGGTCGTAGCCGGCATCGGCGTGACGAATCACGCCCATTCCCGGGTCGGTGAGGAGCACGCGGGAGAGCTTCTCCGCGGCGAGATCCGTGCCGTCGGCAAGACACACCATGCCGGCGTGGATACTGCGGCCGATGCCGACTCCACCACCGTGATGGATGCTCACCCAGGTGGCTCCGCTCGCGGTGTTCACGAGGGCGTTCAAGAGCGGCCAGTCGGCGATCGCGTCCGAGCCGTCGATCATGGCCTCGGTCTCGCGATACGGGGATGCAACCGAACCCGAATCCAAGTGGTCTCGCCCGATCACGATCGGTGCCTTGACCTCGCCGCGCTTGACCATCTCATTGAAACGCAGACCAAGTCGGTGGCGTTCGCCGTACCCGAGCCAACAGATGCGCGAGGGCAAGCCTTGGAACGCGACACGCTCTCCTGCGAGTCGGATCCAGCGCGCGAGCGACTCGTCACCCGGGAACTCTTCGAGTACCGCGCGGTCGGTGGCGGCGATGTCGGCAGGATCACCCGAGAGCGCGACCCAGCGGAATGGTCCACGACCTTCGCAGAACTGCGGACGGATGTAGGCGGGCAAGAAGCCGGGATAATCGAATGCCCGGTCATACCCACCGAGTTGCGCCTCGCGACGCAGCGAGTTGCCGTAGTCGAAGACCTCTGCACCCTGGTCCATGTAGCCAACCATTGCTTGGCAATGAGCGGCCATCGCCTCGCGCGAACGGCGGATGAACTCCTGCGGATTGCGCTGGAGCAATTCCTTGGCCGCATCTTCGCTCAAGTCGTTGGGCAAGTACGAGAGCGGATCATGCGCACTCGTCTGGTCGGTGACGATGTCCGCGGGGAATCCCATCGCAAGCAACTTGGGGAACAAGTCGGCTGCATTGCCGACGAGTCCGACGCTCAGTCCCCGACGCTCGGCCTTGGCCTTGGTGCATCGCGCGATTGCGTCCTCGAGGGAGTCGGCAACCTCGTCGAGGTATCGAGTCTCGAGACGACGGTTCACGCGCCAGGCATCCACGTCGATGCACAGAGCCACACCGTCGTTCATCGTCACCGCGAGTGGCTGAGCACCGCCCATGCCGCCGAGTCCCGCGGTCAACGTGATGGTGCCGGCCAGCGTGCCTCCGAACTTGCGGCGCGCGATCTCGGCGAAGCACTCATACGTCCCCTGCAAGATCCCCTGCGTGCCGATGTAGATCCACGACCCGGCCGTCATCTGGCCATACATCGTGAGACCCGCAGCTTCGAGGCGGCGGAACTCGTCCCAGTTCGCCCAGTCACCGACGAGGTTCGAGTTCGCCAGCAACACGCGTGGCGCCCACTCGTGCGTACGGAACACGCCGACCGGCTTGCCCGACTGAACGAGCATCGTCTCATCCGGCTTCATCGACCGCATCGTGCGCAGCATCGCGTCGAAGGCGTCCCAACTGCGTGCCGCGCGCCCCGTTCCCCCGTAGACGACGAGATCGTCTGGTCGCTCGGCGACGTCAGGGTCGAGGTTGTTCTGCAGCATGCGATATGGCGCTTCGATCTGCCAATTCGCACACGACAACTCGGTTCCGCGGGGGGCAAAGACTGGTCGGGGTCCGGACATGACACCCATTCTTCACGACCAGAGGCAGTGTTGCCAAGCGTCAGAACTCAACGTTGACGAGGCAAGACCTGCTCGGCCAACGCGACCAATCCGTGAAGAACGTCATACTCCGCATTGTCGAGACCGACGAAGGAATCGATGCCGATCACGTCGCGCACATCGGCAAGCGACGGATCCGCAAATGCCCTCGCAACTGCCGCCCGAACATCCTCGAGTGACGCGTGACGAATCTTGGACACGTGCAGCGGTGTCGCTGGCACGAGCGGACCGTGCCCAATCACGCGCAAGTTCTGTACGAGTTCGGCGCGATGGCGCGAGAGGATCGAAAACGTCGCCGGGTCGATCGAGGCAAAGTCGGCCTCGTTGTCCTGCAACAGCTGCAGGCTCCCCGTGTGCCGCTCACCGACGCGGTACGGCTGGACGAAGCCTGGATCGCTTGTGACTTGTGCGAGCGCCCAACCGAGGCTGCACCATCCACTGAGCGATTGCGTATTGCTGATCACGGGACGCGCACCCTTGAGTTGCTCGACCGTCCGCGCAGGGTGATCAGCGCGCACGACGATGACCGTGCGATACCACCCGCGTTCGTCACTGATCCCCGTCCAGCGAATCGTCCCGATCACGTCGGCATAGCGGTGCAACTGCTCGACGAACGGCAAGCCACACGACTGACTGAGATAGGTCGCATCCGACTCCCAGTGCTCGATGAGTCCGTGATGCATCGCATTCTCCGGGGTGTCGACGACGACGGGTTCACCCAACGACGAAACTTCTTCGACGACTCGAGCGACAAGACGCGTCGTCGCTGACGCGAACTCCGGGAAGTCGTACATCGGCAACGAGATGCCGCGGAGCGCGGTCATCTAGTCGGCCGCGACGAACTTTGGTTTCGCGAACACCTCACGCACACGCGACTCGAAGTGCTCGAGCGGAAGCGTGTCGTAGTTCGGATCGAAGGCCTTCTGATCCCATTCGTCGGCGAACTTCGCCGCAAGTTCGTATGCAGGGTGTCCCTCGTACTTGTCGCGCGCGTCGGGGTTCATGCCGAAGTGTCCGTAGTAGTGACGACCCTGGAAGTCCTGGTGTGCCTCGATCATGAAGTGCACCTCGGGACGAACGTAGGCCTTCAGAATGGCGGCAGCGATCGCCGGATGGTTGGGCACGCTGATCGCCTTGCCGATGTCGTGACACAACGCGGCAACGACCACCTCGTCGTCGGCCCCCGCGCGCTCGGCCATGGTCGCCGTCTGGAGCGCATGCGTGAGCTGGTCGGTGACGAAGCCGTCCTCGATGTGGCGAAGTGAACGCAACATCTCGAGGATTCCCTCCGCCACGCGCGGCTGGTTCTTTGCGGTCTCTGCCCCGATCACCATCCACTCGTCCTTGGTCGACACATCCATGCTGGTGAACGTCGCTCGCTCCATCACCCCAGTCCACCAGCACGTGGCCCGTTCGTCAAGACGCCACCACTTAGCCTTGCCCCATGTGGTTCAGACGGGCACTTGGCCTCACCTGCCTCGTCTTCGTGAGCGCCTGCGCTGCCGAGTCGAAGAGTGCGCCAACCACCATCCCGCCGACGACGGTCGTCGAAACCACGACCACGACAGTCCCGCCTCCGCCACCGAGCGATTCGCTCACCCTGACCCAGGTCGCACGCATCGCCAACGACAACCTGCAGCCCAAGAGCATCGTGCACTCGGGCACCGGGCTGTTCTTCGCCCAGAACATGATGTATCGCCACAACGTTGCGGTCTTCGATCGCGATGGCAACGAAGTGGCGCTCATCCCCGACGCAGTGGACCTTGCCGAGTTCGGCATCGACACGAATGGTCGCTCGCCCCAGGTGAAGGGGTCACCCGTCGAGGCCGCTTTCACGAGCGACGGGCGATATGCGTATGTGTCGAACTACAAGATGTACGGCAAGGGTTGGAACCCGGTCGCCGACGACTCCTGCCAGTCACGGAACTGGGATCCGAGTTACGTGTATCGGATCGACACCACCACGTTCGCGATCGACCAAGTGATCGAGGTCGGTGCAGTGCCCAAGTTCCTTCTCGTCTCCCCCGACGATCGCACTCTCGTGGTGTCGAACTTCTGCTCGCAGGACGTCTCGATCGTCGACACCGCTACCGCCCGCGAGACCCAACGCATCTTCGTCGGACTCCACCCACGTGGAATTGCAATCACCAAGGATTCGACGTTCGCCTACGTCACCGTCATGGGTGGCGGCAACGTGACCAGGATCGACCTTGCAACCTCTGAGACCCTGCAGATCACCGCAGCCGGCTACACACCCCGACACGTCGTACTCTCACCCGACGACTCCGTGATGTACGTGACCAACAACAAGTCTGGAACCGTGCGCAAGGTCTCCACGCAGACCGGTGAGCTCCTCGGGGTCGTGTCGACCGGTCGCGAGCCACGCACGATGGTGATGTCGCCGGACGGCACCGCGCTGTACGTCGTGAACTACCTCGACGACGTGCTCTCGAAAGTCCGCACCTCCGACATGACCGTGATGCAAACATTGCCGACCGGAGATCGACCGATCGGAGTGACGTTCGACGCCGGAACGAACAGCGTGTGGGTGGCGAACTATTCGGGCAGCTTGCTCGTCTTCGCCGATTCCTAGGCGTCGACGCGCTCGGCGGCGAGACGCTTGCCCACCTTGGCCGTGCGCTCGATGCGCTTGATCAGCGCCTCACGGGCCTGTTCTGCTTCGGGGCTCAAGCCAGTCAATTCGGTCACCTTCCAGTGACGCAACACGACTGGCTCCAAGATCTGATCATGATGGATGAGCAAGTCGTAGATCCCCGCACGTGCGACTTCTCGCGCCATGCGCTCGTAGTCCGGAATACCGGTACCTGGCATTTCGAAATTGCGTACCGCTCGCTCGATGCCGATCACGGTCGTCGAGGGATCGACCTCGAGGGCCGCCGACGTCAAATCACGGTAGAAGAGGTAGTGGAGGTTCTCGTCGTTGCCGACGCGCGACATGATCGCGGTGCCGATCTCGTCTTTCATCAACTTGCCGGTGTTGCGGTGCGAGATTCGCGTGGCGAGTTCCTGCATGCTCACGTAGGCGAGCGCCTCGATCGCATCGCCTGGATCGGGCACCTGACCGCCGCGCACCTGGATCATTCGTGCACGCTCGAGTGCGACGGGATCGACCGCACGGGACACCGTCATGTAGTCACGCATCACGATGCTGTGGCGACCCTCTTCCGCGGTCCAGTTGCGGGCCCACTCGCCGTACGACGAATCACTGCCGAACAGGCGGTCGATGTCGCGGAAGTAGTACGGCAGGTTGTCCTCCGTCAGGAGGTTCAAGAAGAGCGCGTCGCGGACGGGTTCGTCGATCTCGATTCCTGCGTCCCCGAAGTCGGCGTCTCCGGGCGACCACTGCGCACCTGACTCGAAGTTCTTCCCACGGTCGTACGGCACCATTTCGTGCGGGAACCACTCCTTGGCCACACCCATGTGACGCTCGAGCAATCGACCGGCGACCGGCTCGATCTCGGCGAGGATCTGGGCGACTTCCACGTAGCCACCCTACCCCTTCGACTATCCGCGGAGTCGTCGCACCAATCGCGCAAGGGGCACACGAAAGTCATCCAGCATTGGGAGTCCCGCGGCACGCATCGCAGCGTTGTCGAGCACCGAATTGGCGGGTCGCTTCGCAGGTCGAGGCGGGTTCAACTGCGACGTCGCGATCGGCTTCACCATCTCTGGGTCACCACCACACAACCCAACGACGTCACGTGCGAATTCGTACCAGCTCACCACTCCCTGGTTCGTCAGGTGCCAGATGCCGGTGACGCCACGCTCGACGAGCGTGACCATGCCCTCGGCAACGTCGTCGGCGAACGACGGATGACCGATCTGATCGTCTACGAACGACAGCGTCGGATTCGTGTCCATCAGGCGCATGATCGTCTTGACCATGTTGTTGCCGTGAAATCCGCAGACCCACGAGATGCGCACGATGGAGTCCTGCTCGCCCATCGCGCGCTCGCCCGCCAGCTTGGATTCGCCGTACACACTCGTCGGGTTTGGTGTATCGGTCTCGACGTATGGTGTTGGCTTCGTGCCGTCGAAGACGTAGTCGGTGGACACGTACATCACCTTCGCGCCCGACGCGCGAGCTGCCTCGACCACGTTGCGCGTCGCTTCCCCGTTGTCACGCATCGCACGGTCGCGATCCGATTCACACGCGTCGACGGCCGTCCACGCAGCTGCATGCATGATCACATCCGGTCGAATCTCGCGGATCACAGAAATCGTTTCGTCACGATTGGTCACGTCGAGTTGTGCTCGCGTGGTTGCTATGACGTCATGACCGCGCCGTGTTGCACTCTCGATCAGTTCGCTGCCGAGTTGACCACCCGCGCCGGTGACGACGATGCGCATTACTTGGTGGACTTGAGTGGCTCCCACCACCAGCGATTGTCGCGATACCACGCAACGGTCGCCTCGAGGGCTTCGTCGAGCGAGCGCTCACGTTTCCAACCCAATGCGGTGATCTTGGCGATGTCGACCGAATAGCGGCGATCGTGGCCAAGGCGGTCTGCGACGTAACGAACGCTCGATTCGTCCTTGCCGAGGAGTGCGAGCAACTTGTCCACGAGCACACGGTTCGGGGTTTCGTTGCCGGCGCCGATGTTGTAGATCTCCCCGACCTTGCCGCGCTCCAACACCAAATGCACGCCCGAGCAGTGATCGTCGACGAACAGCCAGTCGCGCTCGTTCATGCCGTCGCCATAGAGCGGGATCTGCTTGCCGTCGAGCAGGTTCGTCGTGAACAGCGGGATCGCCTTCTCGGGATACTGGAAGGGGCCGAAGTTGTTCGTGCAGCGGGTGACCGACACGGGCAGGCCGTGCGTGGCGTGATACGCGAGCGCGATCAGGTCGCTTCCCGCCTTGGATGCCGAGTACGGCGAGCGCGGCTCGAGTGGATCCGTCTCCTTCGACGAACCCACCTCGACACTGCCGTAGACCTCGTCGGTGCCGATGTGCACGACGCGACCGATCTCCAGCTTGCGTGCGGTGTCCATGATGACGTTCGTGCCGAAGCAGTTCGTGAGGATGAAGTCCTCGCTCCCCTCGATCGAGCGATCGACGTGGCTCTCTGCCGCAAAGTGCACGACGGCGTCGCACCCGCGCATGGCCGACTCGACGTCTCCTGGATTGCAGATGTTGCCCCTGACGAAGGAATACCGCGGGCTGTCGTCCACGTCGCGCATCGTCGAGAGGTTGCCGGCATACGTGAGCGCGTCGTAGTTGACGACCTCATGGTCGGTGTTGGCCAACACCCAACGCACGTAGTTGGAACCGATGAACCCGGCACCGCCGGTGACGAAGATCTTCATGGGAAAACCCTAGGTGCGCAGCCCGAAGTGCGGCTGGAATTGCGGATCGATGTTGGCACGCGTCGGGTTGGTCTGGTCACGCTTGGAGAGGATCGGCGAGGCGATTCCCCAGTCGGCGGTGACGTGAGGATCGTTCCAGGCGAGACCGAGTTCGTCCTTCGGGTTGTAGTAGCCGTCCACGAGATACGTGATCGTCATGTCGGTGAGTGAGGCAAAACCGTGGGCGACGCCCGGCGGGATGAACACCCCGCGATGATCGTGCGTGCCGTCGGCCTTGCGACCGAGGTCGATGACCTGGGTCGCACCGTCCGTCGGCGAACCGGTGCGCAGGTCGTGCAACACGACGCGACAGGTTCCATACGGCACGTACCAGTAGTCGCTCTGGTGCAAGTGATAGTGCAATCCGACGATGCAGCCAGCCTGGCGGTCTCCCCTGTTGCCCTGGATCATCTCGCGACCCAGTGGGAACCATTGACGGCGATACGTCTCGACGAAATAGCCACGGTCGTCGGAGAAGACGGTGGGCTCGACGATCTGTACGCCGGCGATCACGGTCGACTCGGTGATGGTCGGCACTATTCGAGCTCGACTTTCGAGTCGTCTCCGAGCATCAAGCGGAGGGCCTTGGGGCGCTGCGTCGACTTGGTCACCGTCACGTCGCGACCGATGAGCGAGTCGGTGAGGCGTTCGATGTCGATGATCGAGGAACCATCGAGAACCACGGAGTGTTCCATCTCGGAGTGCTTGACGATGCACTTGCGACCGAGGGACGTGTATGGACCGATGTAGCTCTGCTCGACGACGGCGCCCGCACCGATGACCACTGGGCCACGGATGCGCGAGTTGCGAATCGTCGCGCCGGCCTCGATGATCACGCGACCCTCGATCTGCGACGCGGCATCCACGTCGCCGTCGTTGCGTGGCTCAAGCACCTCGAGCACGAGTCGGTTGCACTCGAGCAGCGGGTCCTTCTTGCCGGTGTCGATCCACCAGCCCTCGAGCACCTTGTGGTTGACGACCTTGCCCTGTTCGACGATCCACTGGATCGCATCGGTGATCTCGAGTTCGCCGCGCGGCGAGGGCTTGATCGCGCGCACCGCATCGTGCACGGTCTTGTCGAAGAGATAGACGCCGACGAGCGCGAGGTCACTCGGTGGGTTCTGTGGCTTCTCGACCAGTCGCACGACGTGACCATCTTTCGTCACCTCTGCCACGCCGAACTGACGCGGGTCTTCGACGTGACACAGCAAGATCTGCGCGGTCGGCGCCTTGGCACCTCCGGCCTTGCGTGCACCTTCGAACTCGTTGACGAATTCGGTGAGCCCCTGCTCGAGCATGTTGTCGCCGAGGTACATGACGAAGTCGTCGTCTCCGAGGAAGTCGCGCGCAATCAGCACGCAGTGCGCGAGCCCGAGTGGAGCATCCTGCGGGATGTACGTCACCGCCACGCCGAACTGCGAGCCGTCGCCGACGGCAGCCATGATTTCCTTGCGGGTCTCGCCCACGATGATGCCAATCTCGCGGATCCCCGCCTTGGCCATGGCCTCGATGCCGTAGAACAGGATCGGCTTGTTGGCGATCGGCACCAGCTGCTTGGCGCTCGTGTGGGTGATGGGTCGCAGGCGTGTGCCGGCACCGCCCGACAAGATGAGACCCTTCATACCGACCTACAGGTTAGGCGACAGCCCTGTTGGGCAGAGAGGGCGCGAACTAGCGTGAAACCCATGACCCAGCCCCTCTTGCACGCGTTTGCCAAGCCCACGAAGACCGACTTCGTGCGCATCGTCAAGGGCCAAGGCGCGCTCCTGTGGGACGACCGCGGCACCGAGATGATCGATGCGATCGGCAGCCTCTGGTACTGCCAGGTCGGACACGGTCGACGCGAGATCGCCGACGCGGTCGCAGCCCAGATCTCGACCCTCGAGACCTACTCCACCTTCGACCCCTTCTCCAACGACGTCGCCGAGCGACTTGCGGAAAAACTCGTGTCGATCTCGGCCATCCCCGACTCGCGCGTCTTCCTCTGCGGCTCTGGTAGCGAAGCGGTGGACACGGCGATGAAGCTCGCCCGACTCACTCACGTGCAAGCGGGACATCCAGAGCGAACCATCATCATCTCTCGCAACCGCGGTTACCACGGCACCAATTACGGCGGCACGAGCGCCCAGGGACTTCCCCTCAACAAGATTGGCTACGGAGAACTGCTCGCCGACGTCGTGCAGGTTGACGCAGACAACATCGAAGACCTCGCCACGTTCATGAAGGACAACTCGTCGCGCATCGCCGCAGTGTTGATCGAGCCACTCCAGGGAGCAGGCGGCGTGTGGCCACCACCACCCGGCTACCTCGAGAGTGCGCGCAAGTTGTGCGACCAGCACGGCGCACTGCTCATCTTCGACGAAGTGATCTCAGGATTCGGTCGCATGGGCACGTGGTTCGCAGCCCAGCACTACGGCGTCACTCCGGATCTCTTGTGCTTCGCCAAGGGCGTCACCTCGGGATACCAGCCACTCGGTGGCGTCTATGTCGGCAAGTCGGTGCGCAGTGCACTCGAGGCCGATCCGAACTTCTTCCTCCGCCACGGTTATACCTACTCGGGTCACGCAGCCGTATGCGCGGCCGCGCTCACCAATCTCGAGATCATCGAGCGCGAGGGGCTGCTCGAGCGCGCCAAGCAGATCGGCGCGCGGCTCGGTGCTGGGCTGAAGGCACTCGCCGCAGACGGCGTGATCGACCACGCGCGCGGTGACGGTGCGGTGTGGGCGGCGGGACTGAAGCCCGACCAGAACTCCGTCACGATCCGCGATGCGATGATCCCGCGTGGCGTCGTGTGCCGCGCGATCAACACCGACACGAACGCGTTCTGTCCCCCGCTCGTCACGACCGACAAACAGATCGACACCATCCTCGACGTCTTTGCGGCCGTCGCAGGAGGAAAGTAGGAATCATGGCGACACTCAGTGGTCAGCGCGCGTTCATCACGGGCGGAGCAAGCGGCATCGGCGCAGAGATGGCCCGTCGCTTCACTCGCGAAGGCGCACACGTCGTCGTCGCGGACGTGAATGACGGTCTCGGCAAGCAAGTCGCCGTCGAGGTCGGGGGCGACTTCGAACACCTCGACGTCACCGATCGCGCCGCGTGGGATGCGGTCATTGCCGCACACGACCCCTTCGACATCGTCTGCCTGAATGCTGGCGTGTCGACGTACCAACACGTGGCGGGCAACGTCTCCAACTACCCCTTCGAACACCTCGACGACGACAAGTACGAGCGCATCATGTCGATCAACGTCGATGGCGTCGTCCACGGCGCACGCGCCGTGATTCCCGGGATGGTCGCCCGCAAGACCGGCCACATCCTCGTCACCGCCTCGCTCGCCGGCATCATCGCGATCCCGCCAGACCCGATCTACGGCCTCACCAAGCACGCGATGGTCGGCCTCGTGAAGTCCCTCGGCCCAGCACTCGAGCCACACGGCGTGTGCATCTCGGCGCTGTGTCCAGGCTTCGTCGACACCCCGCTCGTCACCGACGTCACGCGCGACTTCATCAAGGCGTTCAGCTCCGACGTGCTCGACGTGAGCATCGCGGGAGACCTCGCGATGCGCGCGCTCACCGAGCGCATTGCCGGTTCTCAGTGGACCGTGTCGTACGGGCATCCGATCCAGCAGTACGTGCCGACGATTCCCTTCGTCTGATCTCTTCGTGCGGCCGGTCTTCGACCCCTTCGATCCGGCATTCCGGGCCGATCCCTATCCGTTCTACGACGCGCTGCGCACGCACGACCCCGTGCACACCACGCCATTCGGCATGGTCGTCCTCACTCGTTATGAAGACGTCGCCTGGACGCTGAAGAGCCCGCAGTTCAGTCGCGACATCGACAAGTACGCGACGCAGACTTCCAGTCCCGCCAGACAACGTCGACGCGAACAAGGCCGCACGCGCACGAAGTCGATCCTCAACCTCGACCCACCCGATCACACGCGGCTGCGCCGCCTCGTCGCCAAGTCGTTCACGCCATCGGCGATCGAGCGGCTGCGGAGTCGAGTGAGGGAACTCGTCGGAGAAGCGCTCGTCTCGGCACGAGAGACGAAACGACTCGAACTGATCGACGACGTCGCCTTCCCCGTTCCCTTTCAGGTGATCAGCGAACTTCTCGACATGCCCACCGATCGTGCGGACGAACTGCGCGACTGGTCACAGGCCATCACCAAGTCCCTCGAGCCGACCGCGAGTGACGATGAACTTGCTGCCAGCGACGCCGCGATCGACCTCCTCGTGCCGTACCTGACCGAGATCATCGAGCACCGCCGTCGACACCTCGGCGATGACATGTTGTCCTCCCTCATCACCGTCGAAGAAGCCGGCGACCAGATGACGACGGACGAACTGATGGCCTTCGTCGTGCTGCTGTACATCGCCGGCCACGAGACCACCGTGAACCTGATCGGCAATGCGATGCTCGCCCTGTTGCGCAATCCCGACGAATTGCGCCGAGTACAAGAACTCGGGATCAATGCTCACGCCGTAGATGAACTCCTGAGGTTCGACGGCCCAGTGCAACTCACCGTGCGCATCCCCCTCACCGAGGTGACCTACCGCGTCGGCGACGAGGAGATCGTCGTTGCCCCGGGCACGTCAGTGATGACCTCGCTCGGCGGAGCCAACCACGACCCGAGCATGTTTGCCGATCCACATCGTCTGGACCTCACGCGAGTCAACGCGCCTCGTCACATGGCTTTTGCTTCGGGCATCCACTACTGCCTCGGTGCGTCACTCGCTCGACTCGAGGCCGAGGAAGCCATCGGAGCAGTTGCGCAGAGCTTCTCGCAGATCGAACTGGCCCGCGAGCCCGAGTGGCGCGATCGTCTGACGATCCGCGGCGTGAGCCGTTTGGAGTTGTCGGTCAGCTAGACGGCTTGTCGAGGAAGCGCGCGATCAGGCTGCTCGTATCCCAGCGTCGACCGCCCATCTGCATCACCTCGGCATAGAACGAGTCGACCATCTCGGTCATCGGGAGCAGCGAACCATTGCGCTTGGCCTCCTCGAAGCAGATCGCAAGGTCCTTGCGCATCCATTCGACGGCAAAGCCGAACTCGAACTCTCCCCGCACCATCGTCTTGGCGCGGTTCTCCATCTGCCAACTCTGAGCGGCGCCCTTGGAGATGACATCGACGACGTCGTCAGGGTTGAGTCCGGCACGCATCGCGAAGTTCAACGCCTCGGAAAGCCCCTGGGCGATGCCGGCGATGCAGATCTGGTTGACCATCTTGGCGAGTTGACCCGACCCTGCAGGCCCGAGCAGCTTCACACGCTTCGCATACGCGTCGATGATTGGCTCGACGCGGGCGAATACCGCCTCGTCGTTGCTTCCACACATCACCGTGAGCTGACCGTTTTCTGCACCCGCCTGACCGCCCGACACGGGTGCGTCGACGAATCCCACGCCGCGTTCGGCGCAGGCCGATGCAAGTTCGCGTGCCACGACGGCCGATGCCGTCGTGTGGTCGACGAGCACACCACCTGCGGCTAGTCCTGCCAGCACCCCGTCGGGTCCAAACACGACCGAACGGACGTCATCGTCATTGCCGACGCACATGAACACGACATCACTCGACTCAGCGACTTCGCGCGGGGTGAGCCGACGCGAACCACCGTGTTCACGCACCCACTCGTCGGCCTTCGCCGTCGTGCGGTTGTAGACGACGACGTCATGACCGGCCTTGGCGAGGTGGCGCGCCATCGGCGAGCCCATGACGCCGAGACCGACGAAGCCAACCTTGGCCATCGGTGTGACTACTACTTCTTCTTTGCTGCGGCCTTCGCCGGCTTCTTCGCAGGTGCCTTCTTGGCAGCAGACTCGGCAGCAGGCTTCTTCACTGCAGCCTTCTTTGCCGCCTTCGCCGGCTTCAACACGCCCTGCTCGAGCGCGTTGTCCAGCCACACCTCTGCGGCCTCGGGCGACACCTTGAGCGCTGGCGAGATCTCGGAGATGAGATTGATGCGTGCACGGTCATACATCGTCTTTTCCGCGGCCGACAGCGCAGAGTCGCGATCGCGAGCAGCGAGGTTACGCACCACTTCGGCGACTTGATACACGTCGCCACTCTTCAACTTCTCCTGGTGGTTCTTGAATCGGCGCGACCAGTTCGCGGGAACGCGCGGGTCGGCCTTGGAGAGCACTGAACGAAGGTCTTCGAGCTCGCTCTTGGACACTGGAGGGCGCACGCCGACGGTGTTGACCATGGCGGTTGGAACCGACAGCGTCATCTCGTTGATCACGGTCTTCAGGATCAAGTACTCCTGGACGGAGCCGAACGCTCGCATTCGTTTGATGCCATGAACGATGCACGCACCGTGCTGGGGATAGATGACGGTGTCACCCTTCTTGAATTTCACCTTGAAATACCTCTTTCCAATGCCCCCGCAAGGATAGACCCTGGGTATGCGGGAATGACCCGTCGAAGCGACCGATCTGGCGCCCTCGGTAGGAATCGAACCTACGACCTACGGATTAGAAGTCCGCCGCTCTATCCAACTGAGCTACAAGGGCCCGCGCGACATTTGTCGCCCCTTCAGGCTAGTTGCCGGCCTCCAGGTTCGAGCCGAGGCAACTCGGGCGACGTCCAACCGTGCCTCGATGCACACACATCCTTGACAGGCAAAGAAGACAAAGGGGTACTATGCCGTCAACTGAATCTGAACGCTTCGAACTGCACCGAGAACTGAAGAACCAACTTGGAGACTTTGTGGCGGACTCGATGATGAACTTGCTCCCGAACGAGGGATGGACGGATGTCGCTCGGACGCGTGACATTGACCGGGTGCTGGCCGAATCAACCGCGCGTTTCGACCAATTCGAAGCTCGCATCGATGAACGCTTCCGCAACTTTGAAGTCCGCATGGATGCCAAGTTCGCGCATTTCGAGGAAAAGATCGACGCCAAATTTGCGCACTACGAAGCCCGAATGGACGACACGTTCGCACATTTCCAGGCACAGATGGACGAACGGTTTGCGCATTTCCAAAACCAGATGGACGAACGGTTTAGACACTTCCAAAACCAGATGGACGAACGGTTTGAACACTTCCAGAAGCAGATGGACGATCGGTTTGCACACTTCAAAGGTGCGATGGACGCAAATTTCGAACATTTTGATGTGCAGATGAATGTTCGATTCAGTGAGAGCGATCGACGGCTTGGATCACTCACTGGTGCATTGTGGATGCTCGGCGGAATGTCAGCAACTGCGTTCATCGCACTCTTTACCATCCTCGCAACCCGATAGTTCACTGCAACAGAACTAGCGTTGGGGCGTGCGCTCGCGACTTTTCGTCCTGTTTGCCGCACTGTGCTTTGCCACGACCGGAACTTCGCGTGAACTCGGACCAGACTCGGCGACATCACTCGGCGTCGCAGTCATTCGCTTCGTCGTTGGAGCACTCGCACTATGGGCACTCACTCAAGTGTTCGCAGAGCGATCCGTTCGTCAGCAGGAGACCTCGGTTCGTACATGGATCCTCGCTGGCGCAGGTCAAGCGCTCTACGGCGCCACCTTCTTTGCAGCGGTGCGCTCGACGGGGGTCGCAATCGGCACGGTCGTCGCGCTCGGAAGCGCACCACTGATCACCGGAGCGCTGTCGTTCGTGATGACTCGGTCTCGACCGTCGCGTCGCTGGCTGGTCGCCACCACACTCGCAATCGTTGGTATCTCGATGATCGTGTCGAGTGACGCATCGAGTGAGGTTTCGTCAACGGGCATCCTCTTTGCACTGTGCGCGGGGT
>DAIRSS010000018.1:0-27291 GCA_036804285.1 Ilumatobacteraceae bacterium | reverse complement strand
ACGGAGATGGTCGTTCGTCCACGGGCGACACGCTCAAACGTGCGCGCCATGCGGACCTCCGTCTCCGCATCGACGGAGCTCGTTGCCTCGTCCAAGACCAAAATCGAAGGCGCTGCGATGAATGCGCGTGCAAGAGCCACCAACTGGCGCTCGCCAGCGGACAGTGACGAACCGCGTTGTCCGACCGGCGTATCGATTCCCTGTGAAAGCGACTCAACCCAGTCGGTGAGCGAGAGTTCCTCGAATGTCGCCAAGACGTCCTGTCGGGACGCCCCTGGGTCTGCAAACACGAGATTCTCCGCAATGGTTGTTGCGAAGAGGAATGGCTCCTGCGGAACAACGACCAATCGCGAACGAAGATCCACATTCGCCACACGCTTCAGGTCCACCCCGCCGATAGACACGGTTCCCTGCTGGGGGTCTGCAAGCCTCGAGATCAATCTGGCGAGTGTCGTCTTGCCAGAACCGGAAGGTCCGACGAACGCAACGTGTTCACCGGGTGCGATAGCGAGGTTGATGTCGACGAGCACCGGATCATCACTTTCATCATCCCCACGGGATCGATAGGCGAAGGTGACGTCCCGAATGCTCACCCCAAGACTCCCTGTGGGGAGAGCTGTCGGTCGTGGAGACTCCTCTGGGCCAATGGGTGTGTCGAGGACCGAGATCACCCGACGGAGACCTGCCACTGCACTTTGAGTTTGATCAATCGTCTCCGTGAACTCCGCAATGGGTTCGAGAAAGCGATAGGTGAGGAAGACGAACCCAACCAACGCGCCAGCCGTAACACCCGAATCAGGACCAAGGGCGATGCCAGCCCCGATCACCGAGGCGACCGTCAATGTTGCGAAGACCTCGCCTGATGGAAAGAGGAAGGCCCCGATGACCCCGGCCCGAATATTCGCCTTTGCTCGTGTCCCGATGCTCTTCAGCGTTCGCGAGAGGAACGTCTCGACAGCACCATAGGCCTGAATGGTCTCCACACCCGCGAACATCTCCCCCACATCGGCCAAGAGGTCCGCATTCTTCTCACGGCTCTTCGTGTGGGCCGCCACGAGATGGCGTTGGACGGTGCGCAACACCAGCACCAATGGTGCAGACACGAAGAACGCGACCACAGCAAGTCGCCAGTCAAAGGCGATCATCACGATTGCCACGACCAGCATCTGGGAGCCGTCGAGCAACAGTGCCAAACCTCCCCACGAGAAGAATCGGGTCAACGTCTCGATGTCACTCGTGACTCGAGACACCAACGCACCCCTCTTTTCTTCGTTGTGGTCGGCGAGACTCAAACGATGAATGTGATCGAACAGGCGCACCCGCATGACGAAGAGACCCCTCTCGGCGCGAGTGCCCAACCGTGCTGTCGCAAGACGCAAGGTGACCGAGGAGAGCAAGACTGACAGCAACCCAGCCACGCACAGCAGGGTGACGAATTGTGTGCGCATCTTTCCGTCGACGAATCCGTTGTCGATGATTTGACGCAGCAGGATCGGGATCACGAGTCGGGATCCCGTACCAAGAAGTGCCAAAACGACAGTGAGCCCTAGTCCGCTTCGCAATTCAGGGGCTATGTCGACCCCTTGCCTGATCACTGCGGTCGACGTCGAAAGCGAGGATCGTGATTCGTCACTCATACGATTTCCTGTCGCTTTCGTAGGACTCAATCAGGAGTCGGTAGTCGTCCGAGCGTCGCAGCAAGTCCTCATGTGAGCCGATGTCACGAATCACGCCCTGCTCGACGTAGACGACCTTGGTGGCAACCGCGACCGTCGAAGGGCGTGAGGCGACGATCAGACAGGAAAGGTCGTCCGAAGCACGCAACCGGCGAATGATGTTCTGCTCCGTTGTTGGGTCGAGCGCGCTCGTGGTGTCATCGATCAACAAGAGATGTGGATTCTTGTAGAGGGCCCGAGCAAGAGCGACACGTTGACGTTGTCCGCCACTCAGTGAAACACCTCGCTCCCCGACCACCGTTTCGACTCCATCGGGAAGGGACGAGACGAAATCCAACGCGTCAGCAGTGTCCAAGGCCTTGCGCAGACGCGCCGGATCGAGCGCTTGCCCGAGGGAGACGTTGTCGGCAATGGAGCCAGATAGGAGAAACGCTTCCTGAAACACGAATGCGGGCTCACCAGAAGGCCAGTGAACATCGCCCGTACTGGGATACAACAATCCGCCTGCGAGTCTCAACAACGTCGACTTCCCCGAGCCAGTTCTCCCGACGATTGCGACGATTTCGCCACGCTTCACGCTCAGTGACGCGTTGTCCACGGCGGCACTCGAAGAACCCGGAAATGCATACGTACAACCCCGCAGTCCGAGCACTTCGTCGTCGACCCCATCGGCGCGGGGTGACCGGCGTGGAAGCAAGGGTTCGTCGAGCACCTCCGAAACACGTTTCCAGCCGCTCGCGGAATGAGGAACTTCGCTGAGCACATAGCCGATGATTCGCAGCGGAAAGATCAAGAGGGTGAAGAGATAGATGAAGCTGGACAGCTCCCCGAGGCTCATCGCACCAGCGGAGACGCGGTGTGCTCCGATCAGAATGAGGAGAACGTTGAAGGAGGCGGGAACGAAGTCGAGCAACGCTTCGAAGGTTGATCGGGCATACACCGCGCGAATTCGCGCATCTCGCAAACGTCCTGAAATCGTCGACAACCGACGCGTTTCGCGATCTTCGGCCCCGAACACCTTGACGACGAGCACTCCCTCGAAGCTCTCATGGACCGCCTCCGAAAGCGCTCCAAGCTCGTTCTGTGCGCGGTCATAGAAGACGTCAATGCGTTTCTGATAGCCAACGTTGAGCAAAAGGAGACATGGCAGGAGCAACAACGCGACCAAACCGAGTGGGACGTCCACGACGACAAGCCAGATCCCGCTCGTCACAACCAGCACGAGCACCGACGTACTGAATGGCAAGGGCGCGAGTACGCCAACCGTTGCATCAACGTCCACCCCTACTCGAGACACGAGGTCGCCCGTCATCTGGCGACCATGCCACTGTGCGGGTTGACGCATGACCTTGGTCGCCACCGCCTGCGAGACCTTTGCCGCCACGTTCCATTCCGTCACTCCTGCAAAGGAGCGGCGCACCACGACCCCCACTGCACGGGTCAATCCGATCCCAACGATCAACGAGCCACCGATGACGAATCTCGACGGGCTCAATGACCCCGAGTCGAAGTACGCGATGATGACGTTGTCGATCGTCCAGCCAACGGCGAAGCTCGACGCAACCGTACACAGCGCGTAGACCGCGGCACCACACACCGCTATTCCAAATGACCGAGGTTCGTAACGAACCAACACCTTGAGGAGTGCAAACGCTTGTCGGAGTCTCGACGACATCGTCATAGCCGTTGGTGCGATGTCTGTCACGCAACGAGTGTATTAGACGATGTTCGCACGCTTATTACACTGCACTCGTGACTTTGAAGCAATCCCTGACGCGAGGAGCAATCGTGTTCTTCGTGCTTCTCACGACAGTGATGTGGGTCTATGCCTTCGTCTTTTCATCACGAGAAGCAATCAACAAGATCGAGGATTCTCAGTGGCAACAGCGCGCGGAGTCAATCTGCGCCGCGGCGACTCTTGAACGAGGCAAACTTGCTGATTACCGGTTGATCTCCGCGGTTGGCGCAGATGCACTCTTGCAACGCGCGACCCTTGTAGACAAAGCAACTCAGATTCTGGACGAAATGTTGACCGATATCGCTCGGGTCGAGCCGACGGATGAAAAAGGAAAAGCTCTCGTTCCGCTGTGGCTCGCCGACTACCGCACCTACATCAACGACCGGCTTGATTACACGGCTGAACTTCGAGCTGGAATCAATGATCCGTTCAGTGAGACGATGATTGACGGTCTTCCCCTATCGGAAAAGATCTCAACGTTTGCGGCTGACAACATCATGCCCAGCTGCAAAGCTCCGATCGACCTCTCAGTCTGAACCACCGGCGAGAAACGCCGAGTTCGGCACCCAGCGGTCGTGTTCGTCTCGGACGCGAATGATCCGCGCGGGGTTACCAACGGCTACGCAGTAGTCAGGCAAGTCCTTCGTCACCACCGACTGTGCGCCAACCGCGACATGACGTCCAATCGTGACACCAGGGAGCACGACAACCCCATGTCCCAGCCACGATCCACTTCCGATGCGAACGGGGCGCTCTGGCTGAGTCTGGAGCGATATTGGTCGCGATGCATCCTCGTAACCGTGATTTTGGTCCGTGATGTAGACGTTGTGTCCCGTCCACACGTCGTCCTCGATCGTGATCGAGAGGTGTCCCACAATCCCGCTGCCCCGACCGATCAGCACGCGGTCGCCAATCGATACCACCGGATCCGAAAAGCATTCTTGACCAGGCATCATGCCTGCTGACAAGGCGACATGGGAACCGATCATCGTGTCGCTCCCTATGCGAATGTAACGCTCTCCGAAGATCGTCGTCTGCGGGAACATGATGATGCTGCGGTTCCCGAACGCACCGAATCGACGCCCGCGAGATGTGTCTGGTCCAATGGCGCCGTACAACGAAAGCCAGTTCCACATCCGAATTGCAGCCCATTCCGACAGGCGATGCAGACCAAGTCTCACCCGAAACAATCTACCGTTAGCCTGAAATTGTGCGCCCGCGAGTCACCGCTCCAGTCGTTCGATCGCGTAAAGGTGGAGACACCCCGCTGACGATGATCACCGCCTACGACGCAACATTTGCTCGCATCGTTGATGAGTCTGGCGTCGACATGATCCTCGTGGGTGACTCGGTCGGTTCAGTTGTGCAAGGTGTGGGAACGACGATCCCCGTGACGATCGAGGAGATGGAATACCACGTTCGCCTCGTGGCGAGAGCAAACCCAAAGGCGCTCATCGTCGGCGACTTGCCCTTCGGCTCGTATCACGTCAACAGCGAGCAAGGCGTCCGAAGCGCAATCCAACTCATCAAGGCCGGAGCATCTGCGGTCAAACTCGAAGGTGGGACGACGATGTTTGACACCATCGCCGCAATCTGCCGAGTTGACATTCCCGTCATGGGCCACATTGGCCTTACGCCACAGAGCTATCACCGAATGGGTGGGCACAAAGTTCAAGGACGTGACTTCGAAGGGCGAGATCGCATTCTTGAGGACGCAAAGAGTGTCGATGCAGCAGGTGCCTTCGCTACCGTCATCGAAGGTGTCCCGAGTGAACTTGCGCGTGACGTAACCCGTGAAATCACTATCCCCACGATCGGCATCGGGGCCGGCCCTCATACTGATGGACAAGTTCTCGTCCTTCACGACATTCTTGGACTGAGTTCGAATCCCCCATCCTTTGCTCGGCGCTATGCCAATGTTCGCGAGACTGCACTTGACGCGTGTTCGCAGTTCGTAAAGGCCGTACACGATCGTCAGTGGCCAGACGACGAGCACTCCTTCAACTGATCCCGTGCTCGTTTTTCACGAACTCAGTGAGTTCACCGCCTGGCGCAATGGCCTCGGGCCGACATCGACGGTCGGGCTTGTCCCCACCATGGGAGCCCTTCATTCGGGTCACGCAAGTCTCATCCGCGACTGCGCATCATCCGTGGACGAAACCGTGGTCAGCATCTTCGTCAACAAGATTCAGTTCACCAACCAATCCGACTTCACTCACTACCCCCGGACACTCGAGGCCGATCTTCAACTCGCAAAGGACTCTGGTGCTACGGCAGTTCTCGTGCCAAGCGACGACGCCATGAGACCGCTCCTCGAAACACACCCTCTGAAAGCGGGACCCATCGGGACCATGTGGGAGGGTCGAGACCGTCCCGGACATTTCGATGGGGTGCTCACCGTCGTGAATCAATTGTTCGCACTTGTTCGACCGACCCGAGCCAGGTTCGGGGAAAAGGACCGTCAGCAATTGGTCATCATCACGAATTGGGCACAACAAAGCTGGCCGCACGTGGTCATCGACAGAGGCCCCACAGTTCGCGACTCCGACGGCCTCGCACTTTCCAGTCGGAATGTCAGGTTGAGTGTTCAGGGTCGCTCAGAGGCGACCTCCATTAATCACTCCCTACGAACGGTCGCTCTTGCTTTCTCGTCGGGTACGACTGCCGCGACAGAGTTGATGGCGATCGGTCGTATGCATCTATCGCCAAAGCTCGATGTCCATTACCTGACCGTGGTCGATGGGGCATCACTCCTCTCGGTTGACTTCGCGGAGAAGGGTTCGGTCGTCCTCCTGGCGGCGTCAATAGACGGTGTTCGTCTTCTCGACAACATCGAACTCGTCTGACGATCAACACTCAGCGATGGATCGTCGGATCGCTCTGATGCATCCTGTACCGGAAGGTGCGAATGTCGTCTCCAGAGAGAATTCCACCCCGACCCAACGCGCGTCCACTCTGCCAGTTCGAGAGGCCAAGTTCTGGTCGCCCGAGTGCGTATTGCCCGTCAACCCACCGAGTAAACCCATTGCCAACGAAAGGCGCATTCAACACGTGCCAAGCCGACTCATGTTCGGCCGCATCTGCGGTGAGAACTGACACGACAAATTGCGGTGAATATCGATTGCACAAATCGAACGCGGCGTTGATCGAGTCAGTAACGACCAGGAACAGCTCCGGCACGACGTCCCACTCCCATTCGGTCGCCAACGCGCTCTCTGTCTCTCCGTCGATCTCGATGTGATCCCTGCGCAGAGCGCCCAGTTCTTCATCGCGCAGACCCACTACATGGAGCCTTGCTGGCGACTTGCTCGAAATCGAGAATCTCTCGAGTTGATCGACCAGAACGGTAGCGATCTCGTTCCATCGAGATCGTGGAACACAGCAGACATTGAGTGTGTTGCAGACCTTCCGATCCAACGAGTGTTTCATCGTCTCGGCGAACCAGTCGAGGTCGACCGAATCGCCAACAATCATCCACGCCCCACCAGTTCCGTGAAGGCTCGTCGAAATGCCATGGGATTGTGCGACGAACCCGAGGTCGCTCACCGCGGATCCACTTCCCCGGGCTACGGCGAGGCAGACGCGGCGGTCTGAGAACAATGCAAACCCAGATGATCTGTCCGACTCATCCAAGAGGACGACGGATGAAGCGGGCAGACCAGCTTCGACGAGCGCAGGTACGAGACAGTGCTGCATGATCGCTTGTGCAGTACCAATGGCGTCCGAACCGATACGAAACACACAGGTATTGCCAGTCCTCAGTACACCTGTTGCGTCGACGCACACGTTCGGGCGGCCTTCGAAAACGAAAGCGACAACCCCCAATGGACTTGCAACCTTGTCGACGGACCAGGACCCATGATCGACGTGCTCGACCACGAGTTCCTTGCGCACAGGAGACTCCGCCCATAGCCGCGCGCTTTCGACCATTTCTCGCCTCATCTTTGCGGTGATCTGCAATCGCCCGATGGACCTTCCACGAGACTCAGCTGACCTCACGTCGACGGCATTCGCATCAGATACAGGTGCAAAACAGACATCGTCTTCAAGTCGGGTGGCGAAATTCCTGAAAAAGAACGTGATTTGGTCGTCGGACACCTTTGAGAGTTCGCTGAATGCCATTGCGGCTCGCGACACGCCCTCACCGCTCTTCGTCATGATCTCGGGATCGATGATGACGACGCGGTCTGGAAGCAGAACCGCCTTGCCTCCATCGTTCAGGCGCAGTACTTCGTCAGCCGTCAACGTATGCGCGCCAAATGACCCGACGATCCGATCACCTGACTTGAATTCAGACTTCATAGCCAACTTCCTCGAGTGTCACTCTGCGGCCCTCATCTATCGATAGTTGTGCAGCCACCCCAATCGCAACGGAGCGTGTCCCATCGCGAAGAGACGCCACGTGCAGAGACCCCTCGAGAATCGATCGGCGAAATGCCTCATGTTCCCTGAAGGAGGACCCATGATGCAGTCCTTCGTACGGACACTCGAGTGTTTCCTTGCTCGTGACGACACCAGACCGGCCGCCCTCTCGAAGACCAAGTGAACACTCGTGCGATGGCACACCAACTTCAGCCTTGCCGAGATCGCCAACGACACTGATTCGCTGCTCGTCGATCGAACCCTCTGCGAACATGCACAACTCCAACATCCCTCTGGCGCCACCTTCGAATTCGACGATGACGTACGCGTTGTCAAGGATGTCCGGAACACGTCCGTCATAGCGTTCGTTCACGTGGTTCACGCGGGTTGCGGTCGACGCAAATACGGCAAGCGGTTCACGACGAATGACCTGAAACATCAGATCGAAGAAGTGGCAGCACTTCTCCACGAGAGTCCCACCGGTGTTCTCGTTGAATCGATTCCACGAATGAACCTTGTCCAGGAAAGGAAACCGGTGTTCAATGATCGTGACGAGTCGCACATCACCGACTATCCCGCGATTCACCTGGTCGAGCAACCACAGGGTCGGAGCCATGAACCGATACTCGAGCCCGACACCGATGATCTTGTCGGAAGATTTGCTTGCCGCGCGCTCAAGACGAAGGCAGGCATCGACCGTGGTGGCCAGAGGTTTTTCAACGAGGACATGCTTCTCGGCCTGTATTGCAGCGAGAGCGACTTCAAGGTGGGTGTTGTTCGGACTCGCCACAACGACGACGTCGACGGCCGCCTCAGCTTGGGCTTGATCCCACGTGCGAAAACTCGGCACATTCGCATCGGTGGAAAGCTCCGCGAGACGCAATGATTCCGGGTGCGGGTCAACGAGAGCCACAATGGATGAACCATCAAGGTTCTTCAGATTGCCGATGTGCTCGCGGCCCATCATGCCGGTGCCGACGATCGCATACCTCAACTCACGCGCAGATTCGGCATGCGGAGTCACAAAAGTAGTGTATTGACGTGCCATCATCTCGTCCCTACTTCCGCCAACTCCTGTCAGGTAGAGACTTCGCGACCACGAATCCCCTCGCCCAGTCAATGGCCAACAACGTGTATCTCATCGGCGACGTGGACTCGCGAGAATGCGTCGTCGTCGATCCCGCCTACGCCATAGATGACATCCTCTCGGTTGTTTCGAGTGACGACATGACGCTCACAGGTGTCCTCGTCAGCCACTATCACGCCGACCACATCGGCGGATCAATGATGGGCCACACGATTGAAGGCTTACCGACGTTGCTTGCCACCCTTGATGTGCCCATCCACGCGCACAAGCACGAGATGCCGTGGATATCCCGCACCACGGGAATCACTGGGGAGCAAATTGTCGGCCACGACAGTGGCGACAAAGTTGAAGTCGGATCGTTCACCATCGATCTCGTCCACACACCCGGTCACACCCCAGGAAGCCAATGTTTCTTCTTCCATGGAGCCCTGATTTCTGGCGACACGCTCTTCCTCGATGGTTGTGGTCGTACGGACCTTCCAGGAAGCAACCCCGAAGACATGTACCACAGCCTGCAAAGGATCTCTTCACTCCCCGACGAGACCGTCATCTTTCCTGGTCATCGATACTCCGAGCACCCCTACGGCGACCTCAAGACCATTAAGCAACACAATCACGTCTTTCGACCCACGAGCGTCGATCAATGGATGCAGTGGTTCGGTGCTCATTAGAGCGCCGAAAGGATCGTGCTCACCCCGCTCAATGTCAGCAAGAACAACACACCTCTGCGAAAAGTCTTTTCGTTGATTCGTGCTCGCATTCGGACTCCCGCAATGCTCCCGACCAACAACATCGGAAGAGACAATGCGCTCGCCAGCAGAAGCTCGACGGTGATCTTCCCTCTGAAGGCGTACAGCGCACCGGCGTAGATACCGCTGAACAGAAACACGGTGTTCAACGTCGCGCGAAACGCTGCAGGTTGAATCCGTCTCGCTTGGAGGACGAAGACGAGCGGCGGACCATTTGTCGACGTCGCGGTGTTCAAAACGCCACTGATCAGTCCGAACAGCCAATCGAACCACGACCCCTGTCGGACGCCGTCAAATCCTCGCTGAAGGGCAAGAACACCGAAAAGGATTGAAACTCCCAACACCAACTTCAGCCAGCGGGCGTCGACACTGAACAGGAGGTAGACCCCGAGAGGTCCACCGAGGACCGTGCACAGAAGAAATCGACGAGTCAGTGTCTTGTCCAAGTCGTCCCGTGAATGGAGGGAATGTCCGAGGTTCCCAATCGTTCCAACCAGCGTGGAAATCACCACTGCTTCGCTCAGACTGAGTCGGAGGAGAAGAAGTGGCACGGTCAGGAGCGCAAATCCGAAGCCTGCAGTTGCCTGAACCCAACCGGTGACGAGGATCACCACGCAGACGACGACGAGATCGAGACCGGACACGTCAGACCAAGCGCCCGACCGCCTCAGCGAACGCCTCCGTGTGAAGATCGACATCAGCGGTGGTGTGCGCGGGACACATGAGTGCCATGTTGTGAAACGGGGTCAGCAAAATCCCGCGATTCAAGGCGCTCAAGTGGAAGTACTCCTCCAGCTCGTGGTCCACCCGCGACGCGGCATCTGCACCGTTTGTCGGTGCCTGACTGAACCAATATTCCGCCCGACAGCCAAGCTGCTGGACCGACCAATCCAGTTCATGCTCGTGGATCACTCCGGCGACGCCACTCGCCCATGAAGTCGCCAGAGGAATCGTGTGTTCGAAATGCTCGGCAAGAAGTGATGAAGTGAGGGTCGCCTTCATCACCGCCATCGCCAATGAACTCCCGCTCAAGGTTCCACCTACGCCACCTACGTCGATTGAGTCTCGGTCCAACTTTTCCTCAAGCGCCTTGGCAACTGATCCAGACATCCCGTACGCGGCAACGGGTACGCCTCCACCGATGGTCTTGCCGATCACCACGAAGTCGGGTTCGAGACCCCATGCTGCAGTGCATCCGCCAGGCGATGCACAGATCGTGTGCGTTTCATCGATGACAAGCAGCACGCCGTATTTGCGAGTGAGTACTCGAACGCCCTCCAGATAACCGGGCTGTGGCAAGACGATGCCGATGTTCGTTAACGCTGGCTCCATCAAGACGCAAGCAACATCGCCATGCCGGAGCGCGCTTTCGAGTGCGTCGAGGTCGTTGAATGGCACCGCGCGCGTGGTGAGGGCTGGATCGACTTGCGGACCAATGGCACCGGGCCGACTGACGGTTCTCCCCTCTTCGTCCAAGACAACCAGGGTCTCGTCGACCGTGCCGTGGTAGCACCAGTCATTGACGACGATCTTTGGCTTTCCAGTGAGGAATCGCGCGAACCGAAGCACGAACCGATTGGCGTCGGTAGCACTGAGTGCAAATTGCCACTTCGGCAGACCGAACCGCGACGAGAGGTTCTCGGCCACGACCATCGAGTCAGGACTCGGAAGCATCGAGGTAAGACCCCGCTTGGACTGCGCAATCAGCGCATCGGTCACTTCCGTACGAGAGTGTCCGACCATCGAACCGGTATCGCCCAAACAAAAATCGACGTACTCATTGCCGTCCACATCGACGAATCGACCACCATCAGCTCGCTCGATGAAGAGCGGGAACGAACCCGCCCAGCGTGTCATCCACGGCATCGGGACACCTGAGACAAGATGAGTCTGGGCCCGCGCCGCCATCTCCTTCGAACGTCGGTGTTGCTCCTCGAAGCGACGCCGCTCGTCGGCCATGACCTCGCCTAATCGCTGATGGATCTCCATTCGTCCAGTTTGGCCGAAGCAGGCGTGAGCCGACGCTCTCTAGACTGTCATCGTGCCAATCACGCTTCGCGACGACTATCGAAGTCTCTCGATTTCGATGCCGAGGCTCAGAGCACGGATTGACGAGCTCGCGCGCATTGGTGCGACGGAGGCGGGCGGTTCGTGTCGCCTTGCCCTCACCGACGAGGACCGTCAGGGTCGCGATTTGGTGTGCCAATGGATGGCAGACCTCGGCATGACGGTGACCATCGACGCAATCGGCAATGTCTTCGGTGTGTGGGAGACCGGCGACGGTCTTCCCGTGATGACGGGTTCGCATATCGACACCGTTCGTACCGGTGGCATCTATGACGGTAATTACGGTGTCCTTGCTGGACTTGAGGTGATCGAAACTTGTCAGAGTGCAGGTATCACGCCGAGCCGTCCGCTCGCAGTTGCCATCTTCACGGATGAAGAGGGTGCACGTTTTGCGCCCGACATGCTCGGTTCGTTGGTCTTCGTGGGGGGTCTTGGAGTCGAAGAGGCTCTCGACACCATCGGCATTGACGGCGCCCGACTCGGCGATGAATTGGAGAAGATCGGTTACGCAGGGATGACCCCTTGTCCTGGGAAAGCACCACACTCCTTTGTCGAGCTGCACATCGAACAGGGCCCGCTGCTCGAAGCGCAGGACAAGCGCCTAGGAGCGGTCACCGGTGTGCAGGGAATTTCCTGGCAAGAAGTAACGATCGTCGGACAGTCGAACCACGCAGGGACAACACCGATGTCCTTGCGGAAAGATCCCGTGGCAGCCGGTGCCGCCCTAGCAACCTTCATCCGTGATCTCGCTCATCGTTATGGGGGCAACCAGGTGTGCACCGTCGGCAAGTTTGACGTCCACCCGAATCTCGTCAACGTCGTAGCGGCACGCGTGCAGCTCACTCTTGACGTTCGCAACACCGATGAGGACCTGCTCAAGCAAGCTGAACACGAAATCTCCCACTATTTCGGTGATCTTGAGACGACTTTCGGCGTGTCAATTTCTTCGAGACAACTCGCCCGATTCGAACCCGTTCAATTCGATCCCCGAGTCATCGATTGCGTGGAGCGTATTTGCACCGATATCAACGGCGACACCATCCGAATGCCGAGCGGAGCAGGTCACGACGCGCAGATGCTCGCACGTGTGTGCCCGACCGCCATGATCTTCGTTCCGAGCAAGGATGGCATCAGCCACAACCCTGCCGAACACACCGATGACGTCGATCTCGAGAATGGCGCCAATGCACTATTGCGAACGATGCTCGCGCTGAGCGACCACGACTTCAAGGAGGCTCAATGAGCAGGATTATTCGAGTCGCGGCTGCACAGCTCGGGCCTATTCAACGATCTGACTCGCGGGAATCCGTCGTTGAGCGCTTGATGTCTTTGATGCAACAAGCCGCGACGGTTAAGGCAGAACTCGTCGTTTATCCGGAGCTGGCACTGACCACCTTCTTCCCTCGGTGGTTCGTTGATGACATTTCTGAGGCCAACCATTGGTACGAGACGTCGATGCCTTCGCCCGTAGTGGAACCGTTGTTCACGTTGGCAAAGTCACTCCGAATTGGATTCTGTCTCGGTTACGCCGAGCTCACCGAGTTGGGTGAACGTTTCAACACCCAGATTCTGGTTGATCGAGACGGTGCAGTCGTTGGAAAGTATCGCAAAGTGCATATTCCTGGACACGAACATCACGAGCCCGATCGACCGTTCCAGCACGCAGAGCGCTACTACTTCACTCCGAGTACCGAAGGATTCCCCGTGTGGGACGCTTTCGATGGACGAGTCGGAATGATGATCTGCAACGATCGGCGTTGGCCAGAGTCGTACCGAGTCATGGGACTCCAGGGCGTCGAATTGATTCTCTGTGGCTACAACACACCTCTGCACTACGTTCCCGATCCGACCCAAGATCCGCTGCAGGGCTTCCATAACTCTCTCGTGATGCAAAGCGGCGCCTATCAAAATGGGACGTTCGTCGTCGGTGTGGCCAAGGGTGGAGTCGAAGAAGGTGTCGACAGCCTCGCGGACAGCATGATCGTTGCTCCGTCTGGCGAGATCCTTGCCAAGGCAACGACGTCGGCGGACGAGCTCGTTTGGGCGGACTGCAATCTCGACTGGTGCTATCAATACAAGGACACCCTGTTCAACTTCGACCGTTACCGTCGTCCCGAGGTCTATACGAGGATTACGGGTCAACGGGGCGTGGATCCAGCCGACAGGGGCCCCTTTAACAAACTGTAAAACCCTTTTCCTTGCCCTGTAAGGTAAATCCATGACGTCGGGGGTCACGGAGCAGGCTGTGGACTTCGTCGTCAATGGTGTGCCCGTCACCGTGCGAGGCGCACACCCCCACCTCCTCTCCGCACTCCGAGAAGAGCTCAACATCACTTCGCCGAAGGACGGGTGCTCTCCGAGCGGTCAATGCGGATGTTGCACGGTTCTCGTCAACGGAAAGGCCGTCGTCAGTTGCCAAACCGATCTCGCCAAGGTCGCAGGTGGCACGGTGACGACGCTCGAGGGTTTCGATCCTGAAGTTCGGACTCGTTTTGCCGAGGCCTTTGCTGCGTGTGGAGGACTGCAGTGCGGGTTCTGTATCCCGGGCATCGTCGTCCGCGCACACGCCCAGATAGAGAAGAAGGGCTCCGCACTCACCCGAAGCGACATGTCGAGACATCTTGGTGCGCATCTGTGTCGCTGCACCGGCTACACGAAGATTCTCGACGCGATCGAAGCAGTCGCTCAGCAGTCCTCGCCCAAGCCCCTCGCTTTGGGATCCATCGGCTCGCGGTCAGCGAAGTACGAAGCAAAGGAACTTGCTCTTGGAGACCGAGGCTATGTGGACGACATTCGTCTCCCGGGACTCCTCCATGCGGCGTTGGTCTTCACCGATCATGCCCGCGCCGACATCCTGAAGATCTCCACGGAGGATGCCGTGATGCAACCAGGTGTCGTTGCCGTCTATACGGCAGCAGACATTCCTGGAGACCCAATGGTCGGAATCATCTACAAGGACTGGCCCGTGATGATCCCCGTTGGCGGTCGAACCTCTTATGCAGGAGACGTACTTGCAATCGTCGTAGCAGACACTCGCGAAGCCGCACGCGCGGCAACCGCTCACGTCAAGGTTGACTACTCGCCCCTCGCACCGCTGACTGATCCACGAAGCGCGATCACGTCACAGGAAATCGCGGTGTGGAAGACAGACAGCAACATTCTGAGCACCAGCACCTATTCGCGAGGAGACGTTGAATCGGCCTTACCCCAATGCGCTCACGTCGTCACCGAGACCTTCACGACCCAACGGATCGAGCACGCTTTCCTCGAGCCCGAATCTTCTTTGGCAGTCGTCGACGCGGAGCAGGGCACGATCCACGTGTATTCCGGTGGTCAGGGAATTTGGGATGATCGCAACGACATTGCCCGGGTGCTCGGAATCGACAACGACAAGGTCACCGTCGAGTTGATCACCAATGGTGGAGCCTTCGGTGGCAAAGAGGACATGTCGAATCAAGCACACGCAGCTCTTGCCGCCTGGCTCCTCAAGCTGCCCGTCAAGTGCACCTTGTCGCGCGAAGAGAGCTTCCGCATGCACGCCAAGCGCCACCCCATCACCATGGACTACACGGCTGGATGCGACGTGGACGGAAAGCTCATCGCCCTCAAGGTGCGCGCAATCGGCGACAGCGGTGCGTATGCGAGCGTCGGTATGAAGGTCCTCGAGCGAATGGCAGGGCATGCGAGCGGTCCGTACCACGTTCCGCACATCGACGTCGAGGCGATCGCTGCGCGGACGAACAACCCAATCTGTGGTGCTTTCCGAGGCTTCGGTGCGAATCAAGCGCAGTTTGCGATGGAAGGTGTTCTCGACCGACTTGCCGAAAAGTGTGGAATCGATGGTTGGACCATTCGCTCGCGCAATGTCATCAAACCGGGAATGGTTTGGGGTCCAGGACAGATCATGGATGACGGCTGCCTCGGCGCCGAAGTGTGTCTCGAGTCGGTGAAAGAGGAGTATTACGCCGCCAAAGAAGCCGGTAAGGCAGTCGGAGTCGGTCTCGGATTGAAGAACAGTGGTCTTGGAAACGGTTTCAAGGAGATCACACGGGCCGTCGTTCGTCTGCGCAGCGACGGCGTCACCGAAGTTCGTCATGGATGGACCGAGATGGGCCAAGGCATCAATACCGTCGCCGCTCAGGTTGTCGTGCACGAGCTCGGCGTCGATCCCTCGTCCATCGTGGTCATCGTGGATACCACTCGAGAACTCGGCTTGGGCCAGACCACGGGTTCACGCGGAACGCTCATGGGTGCAGGAGCGGTCAAAGATGCTTGCGATACCGCCAAGCGGAATGGACTGACGCAGGACGTTGATCACGTCGGTGAGTACCGAGTCGACTGGACGACCAAGCTCGGCGACCCTGGTGTCGAACATCCGATCATTCACTCGACCTTCGGCTATGCCGCTCAGCTGGTGGTCATGGATCCCGAGACGCGAAAGATCGAGAAAGTCCTTGCTGCCCACGACGTCGGCAAGGCAATGAACCCCCTCCTCTGCGAGGGCCAGATTGAAGGCAGTGTCCACATGGGTCTCGGCTATGCACTCACCGAGGACTTCCCGTCCGATCCCCAAACTGGGTTCCCCACGTTCACGACGCTTCGCCAACTGGGCATCATCCGAGCCAAGGATGTCCCCCACATCGACGTCAAGTTGATCGAGTCACCACAACCGAACGCCCCCTACGGCATCAAGGGCGTCGGAGAAATCGGGCTCGTCCCGACCGCAGGTGCCGTCGCCGCAGCGCTCCATGATGCAGACGGAATCTGGCGAAACACACTCCCCATGAAGCCCACAAAGGATGACGAGGCGGACTGACGTGGGAGCAACGACGCCGGGATTCGTGTGCGCACACCATCACCTCTATTCCACGCTTGCACGCGGGATGCCAAGTCCCCCTCAGACCCCATCGAATTTCATCTCGGTTCTCAAACAGGTCTGGTGGCGTCTCGACGCCGCTCTTGATCTCGACATGGTCTATTGGAGTGCGAAACTCGGTGCGGCAGAAGCATTGATGTCGGGAACAACCTGCATCATCGACCATCATGAATCGCCGAACGCGATCGACGGTTCGCTGTCACTCATCCGCCAGGCCTGCGAGGAAGTCGGTGTTCGTGTGAATGTGGCATACGGCGTCACCGACCGTTGGCGCGACGACGGCTCCAGTGTCGACAGCGTGAGTCCTGGATCTGCAATGACCAAGGGTGCTCGAATCGGACTCGAAGAAAACCGTAGGGCTCTGCAATCCGGTCACGCTGCGATGGTTGGTGTGCATGCCTCGTTTACCGTCTCGGATGAGACGTTGCATGCAGCGAGTGACCTGGCGAACGAATTCGGTGTCGGAGTGCATATCCACGTTGCAGAGGGTCGTGACGACGCTGGAGCAGCTGATCGACTTCGAGACCTCGCGCGTGACAACTGGCTGATCATCCACGGCGTCCACCTCCAAGAGCCCTTGCCGGGAACGCTCATCCACAATCCACGCTCGAACATGAACAACTCCGTCGGCTACGCACACCCCCATCGATCATCGATGCCGGTCGCCCTTGGCACGGACGGAATCGGAGCCGATATGCCTGAAGAGGCCAGGGTTGCGTTTGCGCGCCTTCGCGAGGCCGATCTGACCGCGTCGGCCGACACCATCTCCCAGTGGATCGAGCGCTCGCGTGAACTCTTTCCTGCATCACGCAACGACGTGGTGACGTGGAACTATGACCACGTCGACTCGATTTGGCATCTGATGTACACACCCGGCACACGACCGACATCGATCGTCAGCGATGGACGACTCATCTTGGACAATGGTCTGCCCACCCTCGTCGACATTGATGAGGTTCGAAGCAAGGCCGCACAACAAGCAAAAAGACTTCACGAAAGGCTTGCCGCATGACACTTCCTGCCGAGGCATTGAATCCACAGACTGGGCACGCTCGAATGGCTGTCTATCTCCAGGATGCGCACCCGATACGCGAGGGAATGGAGATTGCCCAATATGCGGAGTCGAAGGGGTTCGAAGCCGTTTGGCAGGCGGAAAGCAGACTCGTTCGAGAGGCAACCGTCCCGATGGCTGCATTCGCGTCCGTCACCTCCACGTTGAAAGTCGGATCAGGGGTCGTCGATTGTTGGAGCAGGAACCCGGCACGACTCGCAGCAACCTTTTCGACACTGGATGACTTGGCCCCGAACCGCGTCATCCTTGGAATAGGTGCCTGGTGGGATCCCCTCGCCCAAAAGGTTGGAATCTCTCGAGCCAAGCCCCTTCGTGCCATGAAGGAGATCGTGCTCAACGTTCGCGCTCTGCTGAACAATGAGAACGTCACGTTCCACGGTGAGTTCGTCCACTTCGACGGCATTGAGCTCGATTACGTCTACCAAGAGCGACGACCGAAGAACGTTCCGATCTACATCGGTGCCACTGGCATGCAGATGATGGAGCTGACCGGTGAGATCGCCGATGGTGTCGTGCTGAATTACCTCGTCTCGCCCGACTACAACAAGACGGCCATCGAAGCGCTCCAGCGCGGTGCCGACAAGGCGGGTCGAAAGATGAGCGACATCGACCGCCCACAGCTCGTCGTGTGCAGTGTGCACGAGGATCGCAAGACGGCTCTTGACATGGCTCGCCAGATGGTGACGCAGTACCTTGGTCAACAACCGCACATCATGAAGGCCTCCGGGGTTCCTCAGTCCCTCCTCGACAAGGTTGGTGAAGAGCTCACCTGGCCGGCCACGCACGAACAAGTCGTCAAGGCATCACGACACGTTCCCGACGAGATCGTGCAGATGCTCACGGCAAGCGGAACACCCGCCGAAGCACGGTCTCAAGTTCGGCATTACATCGAAAATGGTGCCACCTGCCCGATCCTTTACCCACTTGGCGACGTGAAAGCGATGATCGATGCGTTTTCGGGATGGAATGGAACGACATGAGCGTCGCCACACCGAAATCGCTCGATGAGGCTCTGAGTTTCCGTCGCACAAATCAAGATGCACTCGTCATCGCGGGTGGAACGGACCTCATGGTCGAGGTCAACTTCAATCGCCGAAAGGTCGAGGACGTCCTTTCCCTTTCACGAGTCGAGGAACTTCGCCAGGTCTCCATCACCAAGGATCAGTCGGTTCGGATTGGTGCCGCAACGCCATGGGCCGCACTAGAAACGGGCGAACTTTCCTCGCTGCTTCCTGCTTTGGCAGAAGCCGCACGCACCGTGGGATCACCGCAAATCCGTCAGGCCGGAACACTGGGCGGCAATCTGGGAACATGCTCACCAGCAGGTGACGGACTTCCCGTACTCGCTGCTCTCGATGCGACGATCATCGTTGCGTCGGCTGACGGATCACGCTCCATTCCTTTCGTCGAGTTCATGAAAGGCCCGAAAAAGAACGACTTGCACAAAGACGAGCTCATCGTTGCCGTTGACGTTCCGTTGGGTCACGCTTGGCAGGGATATTCGAAGGTGGGTGTTCGCAATGCGATGGTGATCTCCGTTGCGTCGGCGTGTTTCGCCGTGGCAAGGGACGAAAGCAGCGCCACCATTGCCCTCGGCGCAGTCGGCCCCACAATCATTCGCTGCACCAACACGGAAGCGTGGCTGCGCGAGCAAGGTGGCAACGTCAAGAAATCACTTGCATCTGCGGCTCTCCAAAAGGAACTTGGAACACGAGCAGCGCAGGAAGCAAAGCCGATCACGGACCACCGCTCTACGGCTGACTACCGCCGTCATGCAATTGGAGTCATCGTCTCCCGTCTCGCAGAAAGGGCCGCGCATGAGTGAGCACTACACGTTGACGGTGAACGGATCTCGCCACGAGGTGCGCGATTCATGGGTCGGCGAGTCCTTGTTGTACGTCCTGCGCCAACGTCTTGGGCTTCCAGGGACCAAGGGTGCATGTGAACAGGGCGAATGCGGCTCGTGCACCGTCCTCCTCGATGGGAACGCGGTCTGCTCATGCCTCGTCATGGCAGCAACCTGCACGGCGGCCGAAATCACCACGGTCGAAGGTCTCGCCGATGGAGATGCGCTCACGGATGTCCAGCAGGCCTTCATCGAAGCAGGCGGAGTTCAATGCGGATTCTGCACACCAGGTTTGATCGTTGCAGTTCACAATCTGCTTGACGGAAATCCCACGCCAAGCAGCATCGAAGTCAAGGAAGCATTGTCAGGCAACATTTGTCGTTGCACGGGGTACGGTCGCATCTTTGATGCCGTCCAACTGGTCATTTCTCGGCGATCAGGAACTCACGCATGAGTCTCACCAAGACACGATCCCGGGACATCCTCGGCACGAGCGCCCTCCGCCCTGACGGAATTCCGAAGGTGAAGGGATCCTTCGAGTTCTCTTCCGACGCGAACGACGACTCGATGGCATGGGGTGCGACATTGCGCAGTCCCCATCCCTCAGCACGAATTCGGTCAATCGACATCTCTGGCGCTCTCCTCATTCCCGGCGTTCACGCGGTCATCACCGCCAAGGACGTACCAGGCAAGCCGACGTACGGACTGATCAGCCAAGACCAGCCGGTCTTCGCTCGCGACGTCGTTCGCTACATGGGCGAACCAGTCGCAGCCGTGGCCGCTGACCACCCAGAGACTGCCAGGCGGGCACTGGATGCGATCGTCGTCGACTACGAGGTGATGAAGCCCCTCACCGATCCAGAAGAAGGAATCTCCGGTTCGCACCCCCCGATCCATCCGGATGGAAACGTGTTCCGACACCAGCGAATCATTCGAGGAGACCAGACGATCGTCGGCGAGGTTGTCGTGGAGGACACCTACGAAATCGGGATGCAGGATCAGGCGTTCCTCGGACTTGAAGCCGCTCTTGCTCGACCCCTGTCCGGACGAGGCGTCGAGCTGATCGTCGCGACTCAATGGCTGCACGAAGACCGAAAGCAGATTGCAGACTGTCTGGGGCTCGCCGAGGACGACGTCTTTCTCACTCTCGGAGGCGTCGGCGGTGCATTCGGTGCACGAGAAGACATCAGCCTTCAAGTGCACTGTTGTCTCTTGGCTCTTGCCATTGGACGACCCGTCAAGATGCAATACGGACGCGAAGAGTCCTTCTTCGGACACGTGCATCGCCACCCAGCCAAGATCTGGATGCGCCATCACGCAACGAAGTCGGGAAAGATCCAGCGCATTGAAGCTCGGATGGTCTTCGATGGCGGCGCGTACACGAGCACGTCACCTGCCGTCTTGATCAATGGCATCACCCACACTCAGGGGCCGTACGCATGTGACAACGCAACCGTTGACGGATACGCAGTTCGCACCAACAATCCGCCATGTGGAGCAATGCGAGGCTTCGGTGTCGTCCAGGCTTGTTTTGCTCACGAATCCCAGATGGACAAACTCGCCGAGGCTTGTGGGATCTCACCGGTAGAGATTCGACTCCTGAACGCGATGAAGACGGGAGACCCGCTCATCACCGGACAACCCGTGGAAAGCGTTGCACCTGTCGCTCGTTGCATCACCGAGACCGATGCCCTTCCCTTGCCACCACCACTCTCAACCCCCGACCCGCTCGACTTACCAGGCGGCTCGGGCTTGACCTCTCAACCGCACCACGTCGTACGCGGAATCGGCTGGGGTGTGTCGATCAAGAACCTCATGTACAGCGAAGGATTCGACGACTACGCGACGGCCCGATGCACGCTCACGAACGGGAAGGTGCGTCTGAAGTTCGCCACTTCGGAGGTCGGACAGGGTTTCGTGACCCTCGCACCGCAGATCGCTCGGACCATCCTTGGCGTCGATGACGTAGAGATCGAACCGATGGATACGGCCGTTGGCAGTGCCGGATCGACGTCTGCTTCCCGACAAACCTGGATGAGTGGAGGCGCGGTGGACGGCGCATGTCGCGTGGTTCGGGAGCGACTCTTCGAACATGTCGGCCGACAGCACGGTATCGATCCCATCCGACTCAGCATTGCCGGCACGGATGTCGTCGATGAACTCTCCGGTTTCAGGATCTCCGTTGCCGACGCGAGCGAGGGGCTCGACATCTCACACACGTACGAGCACCATCACCGCAAGACGGAGGACCTGGATGAAAACGGGCAGGGCAACTGCCATGTCGCCTTCGCCTTCGTCGCCCATCGCGCAGTCGTTGACGTTGATGTCGAACTTGGTCTCGTCAAGGTCGTACAGATCGCCACGGCGCAGGATGTGGGTCAGGTCCTCAATCCCCTTTCCGTCCTCGGGCAGATCGAGGGAGGTATCGCACAAGGTCTCGGACTGGCGATCATGGAAGAGATCGTGATCGACAAGGGAATCGTGAAGAATCCCTCCTTCACCGATTACCTGCTCCCCACGGCGCTCGATGCTCCCGACGTCGTTGCAGTGACCATCGAAGAGCCGGAGCCACAAGCCCCGCTCGGTGCCAAAGGCGTGGGTGAGCCACCCTGTATCTCCGTTACTCCCGCGATCGTCGCGGCGATCCGCGACGCCACGAAGCGTCAGCTCAATAGGGTCCCCGTCAGGCCCTACGACATCTGTCTCTGATCGACCAACGAGCGCGTCGGCACGGTGCCGATTGCTCCGATCGCATCAGGTGTTCCATCAACATCTTCGAACGGGAAATCGCTGAAGGTGACGTCGATGTCCGACCCCTTCAGGAGACGGATCGTCGACTTGCGAGCACTTCCATCAATCAGCGAGACGACCTCTCCGTCTCGTCCAGCTCGCCCCGTACGCCCTGAGCGATGGATGTAGTCCTTCACGTCCTCGGGGAGGTCGTAATGCACGACGAGAGGCACGTCATCGATGTGGATCCCTCGTGCGGCAACGTCGGTAGCGACCATCACGGTCGCTGAACCCTTCTTGAATTGCTGCAGGGCCTTCTCTCGTTGTGCCTGCGTCCGGTTTCCGTGGATCACACACGTGGAGACGCCAGCCGCCTCCAGATTCTTCGCGACCCGATCTGATCCGTGCTTCGTCCGACAGAAAACGATCAGCTTCTCGTGGGTTACCGAAAGACGGGTGAGCGCCTTCATCCGATCATTCCGATCGATCACGAAGAACTTGTGGGTTACGTCCCCGCCATCGTCGGGCACTTCGACTTCGTGTCGGACAGGGTCATTTTGGAACTCGTTCACCAGACTCTTGATGTCGCCATCGAGCGTTGCAGAAAACAACAGGGTCTGACGGTCGGACTTCGCCATTCGCATGATCTTCTTCACCGACGGGAGGAAGCCCATGTCGGCCATTCGGTCCGCTTCGTCGATCACCGCCAAATTGACGTCCTGGAGTGAAACGGCCTTTCGTTCGATGAGGTCCTCTAACCGCCCAGGGGTCGCAACCAATACCGTCGCCCCGCGAGCCAGTTTGACCTGAGGACCATACGCGGCCCCGCCGTACACGGCGGCAACCTTGAGTGGCGAACCTTGCACCAACTTCGCGACTTCGCCCGCAACCTGGGACGCGAGCTCACGAGTCGGCACGAGGACGAGTCCCTGAGGATGCCCGGGTCGACACTTCCCGACCGCTGATGCAAGGACGATGCCGAATGCAAGTGTCTTTCCACTCCCAGTTGGTGCTTTGCCACAAACATCTCGACCCGCCAATGAATCTCGCAACGTCGCTTCCTGAATCGGAAAAGGCGCGTTGATGCCCCTCGCCTCGAGGTTCTTAATGATCGGAGCGGAGACGCCCAAATCCTTCCAACTCGCTGTCATATCGCTCCTATCAATCAGGAATACCTGATTTGCGACCAAGGACGCGATTCAGATACGCATTGGTGAACGTTCCTTGGGGATCCAACCGGTCCCGCAGCTCACCGAAACTAACGAGATCAGGATAGACACCTTCGAGGTACTTTCGGTCTTGAAAGTGGACTTTTCCCCAATGAGGCCTGCCGTCATACTCAGACATGATCTCCTCGACCGCTCGAAAATAGGGCTCGAACTGAGATCCCTTGTACATATGCACGGCAATGTACGCAGAATCACGACCAGTCGCCGTCGACAAAGGGATGTCATCTCCTTTCACGGATCGGACTTCGACCGGGAAACTGATTCGAAAACCGCGTTCATCGACCATCTTGCGTAGTCGATCGAGTGCCTCGGGCAACCGTGAATACGGGATCGAATACTCCATCTCGTAGAACTTGACGAGTCGCTTGCTCGCAAAGATGCGAAAACTGTCATCGACTCGTTCTTGCCTCCCCTGGGACGGAAGGATCGTCGCCAATCGGGGAATCACTGATGGAACCGCACGACCCACACGACACAATGCCCCAAAGGCAAGGTTCTCCATGATGACCTTGTTCCAGAACGTCGCAATCGGCTTCCTCTCCGTCCGTGGCTCATCCGTCCGGTTGTTGCGTTTGGTGAGTGCCCAACGTGTGTGAGGAATCCAATAGAACTCAAAGTGCTCGTTCTCTCGTGTGTATCTGTCCCAGTTGGCCAACACTTGTTCCACTGGCTCTGGATGTTCGACGGCCTGCAAAGCAAAAGAATCGACAACTTTCAAGGTCACGTCCGTCACGACGCCGAGCGCCCCGAGTGATACTCGGCCATATTTCCAAATTTCTTCATGTGAGGTCGGTGAGCACGTCAACAACTGGCCGTCCGCGGTGACGATCGTGAATCCAACGACTTGTGTCGCGAGACCTCCATGACCGATTCCCGTCCCGTGCGTCGATGTGCTCAGCGCGCCGAGGATCGACTGATAGGTGACGTCTCCAAGATTTGGCATCGCCAAACCATGACGATGCAGCTCGAGGTTCAAGTTGGAAATGGTCGTCCCAGCGTTGACGACCACGGTCTTTCCCACTCGATCCACCTCGACGATGCCCGACAAGTTGCGAAGATCGAGAATCACTTCCTCTGGTCGAGCAATACCTGAGAAGCTGTGTCCCGAACCGACGACCTTTACTCGCCTGCCCGTATCACGAGCCTTCCGAACCACGGCCACGACGTCGTCGCGGCTCGACACTCGACCAGCAGACTCCAAGCCCCGAGCCACCTGATTCCCCGCCCAGTTCCGCCAGGAGGTCACACTGCTCTCCTTTCTGGACTCCCGAGAGCAATCGCGAGCAAAAGACCAGTGAGCACCATCCCGACCACCGCCAGCGAGTTATACCCAATTCCCTTGCGTATGAAGCCGCTGGAGAATCCAGCGATTCCCCCACAGAGGCTCATCAGGAGATCGGCACTCCCTTGCACCCTGACACGGACATCGGCCGCGATGGACTCGGACAAGAGCCCCGAGCCGCCCACGATTCCGAAATTCCAGCCGACGCCGAGGAGCAACAATCCAGGCCACAGCAGTGTGGGTGAATCGCCAGCCAAACTTGAAAAGGCAGATGCAAGGATCAAGACGAGTGCCCCAGTCTGTATGGTGCGACGACGACCGAATCGATCAGAGAATCGCCCGATAAAGGGACTGAATGCGTACATACCGGCCACGTGCAACGACACGATGAAGGCGCTGACCGCCTCGTGACCATGAATCTTGAGATGAACCGGGGTCATCGTCATGATCGCCACCATCGTCATCTGCGACAACGCCATCGCTGCAATCGCGAGTCGGGACGAGGCCGAGTGTCGCAGTGGGATGAGCACGTCTGAGGCAGACCTCTTCGGTCCATCCTGAATTCCAAGGCGACCGGCCACCGCCAACGGGTCGGGTCGAAGTCGAAACCAGACGTTGCAGAGCGAGAAGAGAAAGAACAGTCCGGAAAAGATCCACGGACCCGTGTAGAGATTCCAGCCGAAAGCAATCTCTCCGAGCCGCTCTGCCGGCTTGATCAGAATCGGTCCAAACACGGCGCCGAACGTCGACGCAAACAACACCCTGCTCATTGCCTTTCCACGATGCTCAGCCTCTGCAAGGTCCATTGCGGCGTATCGAGCGAGCAAGTTCGACGCCTGTCCATTTCCGAAGAGGAATAGTCCGAGCATGAACACGGAAAGCCTCGAAGTCTCCACTCCGATGCCGGCAATGAGACCACCGATGAGTGCGAGGCCGTAACCCATCGCTAGACCTGGGCGACGACCTTTCACGCTCATGATTCGCGACAGGACCTGTGCCATCAGTGCCGTTCCAACCGTCACCGTCGCGGTTGCCATTCCACCGAGCGGGGTCTCCTGACCGAGGATGTCTTGGATGACGAAAGCACCGACCGTCACTGCCGCGGACAAAGCCGCTGAACCGACCACCTGACCCGCCGTCAAAACCCTCAGCGTTCTTCGCTGTATCGACGGGACATCGTCGTAGGTCGTCACATCGGTTCCTGATGCAACCACAGCGTGTCAGCGTCAGATCGCGGGCTAATTCGCGACGCACAGACAACTACTCGGTCACCACCGTGCGTCAAGCCACGAAGCCTCGCTTCACTGAGCGCAGAGGCAATCGCTCGATCAACGTCCGATTCGCGCGTCTTCACCAGCGGAATCACTCCCCTGATGATCTTCATCTGTCGAGCAACCGCGTCTGACGGTGTGATCGAAATGATCGGGCAATTGGGTCGACACGCCGACAAGAGACGGGCGGAGAATCCGGTGTACGTCAAGGAGATGATCCACTGTGCCCCGACTCGCTTCGCAAGAGCCGCAGCTGCCGCGGTGACTGCCGCCTCCTCGGGATGAGCATCGGCAAAGAGGTTTGGCATCGACACGTTGTGTTCTGCCTCTTCGACGATGCTGGCCATCGCCCGAACCGCGCCCAGTGGATCGTGCCCTATCGCAGTCTCGCCAGAAAGCATGACTGCGTCGAATCCGTCAAGGACGGCGGTCGACACGTCAGCCACTTCTGCTCGAGTGGGACGAGTGTTCTTCGTCATTGATTCGAGCATTTCGGTCGCGCACACGCTGATCTTGCCGGCAACGATCGATGCCCGAGCGATGTGATGTTGTGCAGCCGGGACCTGGACGAACGGCATCTCCACCCCGAGGTCACCGCGAGCCGCCATCACACCGTCGGCCGAATTGAGGATTTCAGACAGGAGACTCAGCGCCTGTGGACGCTCGATCTTCGCAATGATGAGAACCTCTTCGCCAAGAATCTTCCTTGCTCGATCAACATCTTCTGCGGTCTGCACGAAAGAAAGGGCAACGATGTCTGCATGGTTCACCCGTGCGACTTCCATGTCCTTGCGATCCTTCTCCGAGAAGAGCTCCCCTGCAATCGACGTGTCGGGAAGGTTGACACCCTTGTTCGGGACCAGTTCTCCCCCTCGGACGACTCGACACACCAATCCAAGTTCGCTGACGGACTCGATCCTGCACTCGATACGACCGTCGTCCAGCAAGAGGCGCTGACCGCTTGCCAGAGACCGCAGCCCGCCGTTGCGATGGAGAACCTCGAGACCCAACGTCGAGAATTCGAAAACTGCGCTTGACCCAGGCTCGAGAGATTGTGGCTCTCCTGCGTAGCGCATCTTCGGACCCTGAATGTCGACCAGGATTCCCGCGTCCGGACAGCTTGTCCTCACCTGCACGATCGTCTGCTCCAGCTGCGCTGTCGTCAGGTGGGAACAATTCAACCGAAAGACATCGGCACCTGCCTGGTGAAGGCCGACAATCGCGTCAGGCGTCCGAACCGACGGACCAAGTGTTGCGATGATCTTCGTCTTGCGCACGATCAAGTATCGCAGTTTTACTGGTGTCG
>DAIRSS010000017.1:0-28027 GCA_036804285.1 Ilumatobacteraceae bacterium | reverse complement strand
GACTGTCGGTCGGACTCGAGTCGATCGAGGACATCCTCGCCGACCTCGACGCGGGATTCGCAGCCGCCAGGTAATTTCCACAGGAACTTCCACAGCAAGTGGAAGTTCAGATTTTGGTCACTCTTTGGGGATGAAGTTCACTTTCCGTTAACCCATATCCCACACCGGCGTTACCTGGTCTTGCGAGACTGCCGTGCGTGAGTATGACCATCCCCGAGAAGCGCGAGATGCATGTCATCTACAGCAAGGCAGATCGTGTATTTCGTGGCGTCGTCACGGCTGGCGCACTGACATCTCTGGTCGTCCTTGGCTTGATTGGGGCCTTCCTTTTTGCACGTGGTGCGCAGGTGTTCAGTGAGACTGGACTCAAATTCATCACCGGTTCGAATTGGACCGCAGGAAGCGAAGACGGCGTTATTCCAAATGATTTTTCGATCGGACCGATGCTGGTCGGCACCATCATCGTGTCGCTCATCGCTTTGGTCATTGCAGTGCCGATGTCCATCGGTGGTGCATTGTTTCTCGAGTTCTACGCCCCACATCGAATCAAGAAGTTCCTCGTTGCACTTCTTGACCTCGCTGCCGCAATCCCATCGCTGATCTTCGGATTGTGGGGCGTGCAGATCTTCACGTCGTTTGGCGAGCGTTGGTCGTACTTCTTGAGTGATCGACTCGGATTCATTCCGATCTTTGAATCACTTTCTGGAATCTTCGGACGAAGTCCCTTCGTGGCGGGGTGTGTACTCGCATCGCTCGTGATGCCGATCACGACGTCGGTTGCGCGCGAGGTCTACTCGCGTACGCCACGAGAGCTGATCGACACGTGCTACGCGCTCGGCGGATCGAAGTGGGGTGCCATTCGCACCGTGGTGTTGCCATTCGGTCGAAGTGGTGTCGTCGGCGGAGCGATGCTCGGACTTGGGCGCGCACTTGGCGAAACCGTGGCCGTGTATCTCGTGTTGAACCTGACGTTCCGATACTCCTTCAAGATCCTCGAGTCCGAAGGCGGCAATGTCGCATCACTAATCGCAACGAAGTTCGGCGAGGCAACCGAAGCTGAACTGAAGGCCCTCGTCGCGGCAGGATTCGTCTTGTTCTTGCTGACATTGGTCGTGAACATGATCGCCTCAAGCATCGTGACGAGAACGACGAGGACCGCATGAGCTCCGTAGCCAAGGACGCACACGTCGAAGCGACACCCATGAAGCCTTGGGTTCGTCCAAGGGCCTCAGTGCAGCGTGACGTTCTGACATTCCTTGGAGTCGCGCTCCTGTCATATGTGGTGGTTCTCTTCACGGGCTTCGCACGAGTTGATGGTTGGCTCATCGTGTTCTTCGTTTTGAGCTTCGGTCTGATCTACGCACGATCGCGCAAGATGTCGCCAAAGGATCGTCGTAACGCACTTGTTCAGGTCGGCATCATTGCAGCCGCCGTGGTTGCGTTCTTGCCCTGGATGTCGATTTTGGTGAGCGTGATCAGCAAGGGTGTGACGGCACTGCGACCGAATTTTTTCTTCCGTGACATGCGAACGACCACTCCGGACGACGAGCTCACACTAGGTGGCGCAGCGCACGCATTGCTCGGAACACTTACGATGGTCATTATCGCAACGATCATCACGTTGCCGCTCGGAATCTTGAGCGGCGTCTACGTTACGGAGATCCGTGGACGACTCACGAAGCTTGTCCGTTTTGTCGTGCAGTCAATGAGCGGTGTGCCATCGATCGTTGCTGGGTTGTTCATCTACACGACGTATGTGAACGCGACGAACTCGTTCAGCGCCTTTGCCGGTTCGCTCGCGCTTGGTGTACTCATGTTGCCGACAGTTGCCCGCACGTCGGAGGAAGTTCTGAAGCTCGTTCCCGAGGACATCCGGGGAGCGAGTTATGCGCTCGGTTCACGCCAATGGCGAACGATTCTCTACGTCGTCTTGCCAACGGTTCGAAGCGGACTCACCACTGCAGCAATTCTCGGTGTGGCGCGCGTCATCGGAGAGACCGCTCCATTGCTCCTCACTTCACTGTCGAACACGTCTTTCGTTTTCAATCCAATCAAGGGCCCAATGGCATCAATGCCGATGTACGTGTTCGGGCTCCTTCAGATCGGAACGGAGTATGCGATCGCCCGCGCATGGGCAGGATCGCTCGTCTTGTTGCTGATTGTTTTCGCGCTTTTCATCATCGCCCGTAAGTTGGGTGGAAAGGATCGTCGCTGACATGGAAACCGTCGCACAATCACGTTCAAAGTCGCAAGCCCCCATCGTTCGAGGAGAGAACACGATGACCACCACAATCGAAGAATCAGTCCAGTTCGCTGGCCTTGAGACGGTCGGCGCGCACGCGTGGTTCGGCAATCACCATGCACTCGCTGGAGTTTCACTCAAGTTCCCTGCGCGCAGCGTCACCGGACTTATCGGTCCATCGGGTTGTGGTAAGTCGACCTATTTGCGTCTGCTCAACCGTATGCACGAGTTCATCCCCGGTGCAGCTATGGCAGGCGAGGTGCGCTTGCACGGCAACGACATCTACGCACAGGGCGTCGACGCTGCCTCGATCCGCTTGAAGGTCGGCATGGTTTTCCAGAAGCCGAACCCGTTTCCCGCAATGACGATCGCTGAGAACGTGCTGTCGGGGCTGAAGCTCGCGCACATCAAGATCGACAATCCAGACGACATCCTTGAGCGTTGCCTGACCCAGGCCGGGCTGTGGAAGGAAGTCAAGGATCGACTTGGGAATGCCGGTGGATCGCTATCCGGTGGTCAGCAGCAGCGCCTGTGTATCGCTCGGTCGCTCGCTGTCGAACCTGAGGTTCTGCTCATGGACGAGCCATGCTCGGCACTTGACCCAGGCAGCACCCTGCGTATTGAGGAGACGATCAAGGACCTGGCCCAGCGCATCACGATCGTGATCGTCACCCACAACATGCAGCAGGCAAGCCGTGTGAGTGACTACTGCGCGTTCTTCCTCACCGATGGGGGTCCTGGCTATCTTGTCGAGGCCGACGTCACTCGCAAGATGTTTACTTCGCCGACGGACGAGCGCACTGCCGATTACGTCCAAGGCAAGTTCGGCTGATCGTTCACCGACAATTCACCTCGGCGACAGCATCTCGTCGCCCAACGTAAATGACGCAGACACCGTTGATTTGTATGGTTTGGGCGTCAACTACTGACCCCTACACAAAGGATGAAATACATGCGAACATTCCGTAAGTCGCTCGTCACGGTCGGAGTTGCTCTCGCAGCAACCCTGTCCACGACGTCCGTAGCTCTTGCCGAGAGTGCAAGCGGTTCCGGTGCGACCTTCCCACAGCAGTTCCTTGCCTCGGCTACCGCTGAGTTCAATAAGGCAACCGGACACAACGTCACTTACGCGAACCCAGGTGGTGGTTCGTCAAAGGGTAAGTCCGACTTCAAGGGTGGCCTAACGGATTTCGGCGGCACGGACTCCGCAGTGACCAGTTCGCAGGCTGCATCATTCGATTGGACGTACGTTCCTTACGTTGGTGGTGCAATTGCGATTGCCTATCGCCTTGACGAGTTGCAGGGTGCAACCCTGTCCTTGTCGGCAAACACGATCAACGCAATCTTCGCTGGTCAGATCACCAACTGGGCCGATGCCAACATCGTTCGCGACATGAAGGCGAACCCAACGTGGGCCAACTCGAAGAAGAAGAGTGACTACAAGGGTGCAAGCGTGCAATTGACCCCAACGGGCCCGTTCGCAGTGACCGCAACGGTGTCGCTCCTCCCATCAGCATTGAAGGGCGCAAAGGGCAAGAAGGTTGAATTCATCGACAACAAGGCGAAGAAGACGATTGCCACCGCAACCGTCGCATCAAAGGGTGAAATCGCAGTCAATGCGAAGACCCAGGATGGCGTTGAGTACTCCGTGAAGCTTGACGGGAAGGAAATCGGAAAGTTCAAGCGTGTGGAAGTCACCATGCCTTCAAAGTCGATCACGGTCGTCTATCGCTCGGACGGCTCGGGCACGACCAACAACTTCTGCAACTTCTTGAAGAACGGCACAAACCCGGACTGGGCAGTCAACGACGCGTTCACCTCGTGCATCCCTGGTGGGTCTGCGCAGGTCGCTTCGTTCGGCAGCCGTTACCAGGGCCAAAGCGGTTCGGCAAACGTCTCGAACTACATTGCAGACAACTCGGGCTCGATCGGTTACACCGAGGTTTCCTTCGTCACTGATGCTGCTCGTGCGGCAAAGGGCATGAAGGCAGCACTCGTTCGCAACGCTGCTGGCCGCTATGTGGCTCCAACAGCTGCTGCAGCTTCAGCTTCGATTGGTGGAGCCGACATCGATGCGAAGGGCTTCGTCACCTTCAACTACAAGCAGACCACCAACACCGCGGCATATCCGATCACGGCTGTGACTTACGGTCTCGGCAAGTTGGCCAAGAGTTCGAAGAACGACGTCGTTCGTGAGTTCTTCACATGGATCCTTGAGACCTATTCGCCGACAAGCGCAGAGGGTCTTGGTTACGCACCACTGAGTGGTGAGATGAAGACGAAGGCCCTTGCTCTCGTAAAGACCATCTCGTCGAAGTAATCAACGTCAGTTGAATTGAGCGGACCCGGGCGAAAGCCCGGGTCCGTTTCATTTTCTGATCAGTTTTCGTCTGAGTCGTCGTTCCCGTTTTCTTCCCGCAGGAATCGCTCGAACTCTGCGGCAAGGTCGTCGCCAGTCGGCACGGATGCCTCCGTGCGACGGTCATATTCTTCTTCGAGCATCTTCACGTAGTGCTCGGTTTGCTGATCTCCATCGACAGCTGCGTCGTGGAGTTCCTCCCAACGCTGAATCTCTTCGTACATCATCCCGTGTGACGTGGGTACACCGAGGACGTGTTCGAGATGCCGAAGAAGTGCAGCTGATGACTTCGGGTGTTGCGCGTTCGACAAGTAGTGGGGGACGCCGACTCGAAGCGCCACACCAGTGAGACCCTCGCGATCGAGTCGCTCTTGAATCACACCGACGACTCCAGTCGGTCCTTGATATTGAGGTCGCGAGAGTCCGAGCCGGCGAGCAAGTGCTCCGTTGGTCGTGCTACCGAAGACCTGCGGTGACCGCGTGTGAGGGACACCCTCTGCTGCCGCACCGACGGTGACCACGACGCTGCACTTCAGCTGTTGGGCTGCTTCCACGATGCAATCAGCGAAGGTGGTCCAGTGCAGGTGGGGTTCGACACCAGACATCAACACGAGGTCGCGAGACCCTTCGGGAAATCGCACGACGAGGAAGTCGTTCTCGGGCCAGCGAATGTGTCGGTCGCCGTCCTCGTCGATGAACGTCTCGGGTCGCTCTTGGGTGAAGTCGAAAAATGGATCCGGATCGATAGACGCGACGACCGTGACGGAGCGTTCTTGGATGCACCATTCGAGGGCGCCAGTCGCAACGCCAGCAACGTCAAACCAGCCACGCAGGGCAATCACCAGGACCGGGTCGCGAAGTGGCCCGACGGCCTCCCAGTCGGCTTCCATGACCTCGTAGTGGTTCATTGGCGAGCGCCGTTTTCGTTCGCTCCAAGCGAGTGCACTGTGTAAGCATGGCAGCCGTGACTTCGCATCCAAACCCCCGCAATCGTGTTTCTGCACGCCTCGCAGCCATCGCCGAATCGGCGACCCTGGCGGTCGATGCCAAGGCGAAGGCACTCAAGGCAAAGGGCGAAAACGTCATCGGTTTCGGTGCGGGGGAGCCGGATTTCCCCACCCCCGACAACATCGTCGAAGCTGCGGTCAAGGCTGCGCGCGATCCGAAGTATCACCGCTACACACCAGCTGCTGGTCTGCCCGAGCTTCGCGAGGCGATCGCGGTGAAGACCAAGCGCGACAGCAACTTCGTGTGCGACGCATCACAGGTTCTCGTCACCAACGGTGGCAAGCATGCAGTGTTCGTTGCGTTTGCCGCGCTGTGCGATCCAGGTGACGAAGTCATCGTGCCCGCGCCGTATTGGACCACCTACCCAGAGGCCATTGCACTTGCTGGTGGAGTCCCCGTCGTCGTCGACACGACTGAGGAGACTGAATTCAAGGTCACGGTCGAGCAGTTGGAGAAGGCGCGCACGCCAAAGACGAAGGTGTTGCTCTTCGTCTCGCCAGACAATCCGAGTGGCGCCGTGTACACACCTGAAGAGACGATTGCAATCGGCAAGTGGGCCGCGAAGCATGACGTGTGGGTGCTGACAGATGAGATCTACGAGCACCTCACGTATGGCAAGCACGTGTTCTCCTCGATGCCAACGCTCGTGCCAGAAATCGCCGATCGCTGTGTGATCGTGAACGGCGTTGCGAAGACCTATGCAATGACCGGATGGCGAGTGGGCTGGATGATCGGGCCGAAGGACGTGATGAAGGCGGCGATCAACTTCCAGTCGCACACCACCTCGAACGTCTCCAACGTCGCCCAGATGGCGGCTCTCGAGGCGGTCAGCGGAGATCTCTCGGCAGTGGCCATGATGCGCGAGTCGTTCGCGCGTCGCGGAACGCTCATGCACAAGCTGTTGAGCGAGATTCCCGGGATCACCTGCATGGAGCCTCAGGGTGCGTTTTATTGCTTCCCGAACGTGAAGGGACTACTCGGGAAGAACTTGAGCGGATCAACCGCATCGACGACGCTCGAGCTCGCAGACCTCGTGCTCGACAAGGCAAAGGTTGCCTTCGTGCCGGGTGAAGCGTTCGGTGCACCAGGCTTTGCTCGCTTCAGCTTTGCGCTTGGCGATGACGATCTCCGTCAGGGGATCGAACAGCTCGCGAGTTTCGTTCGCGGCTGACGACATTCGCTGCTCGTCTCCAATATGCGCTAAGGTGTTTTCACCTCGTCAATAGGCGGGGCGTATCCAAGCCAGCGAACTTCGGTGTGAATCCGAGACTGTCGCGCAACGGTGAAGCGAGGACGACCTAGTCCGAGCGAGTCCGGTCGACTGGCCGAAGATGCCTATCAACCGCCCTCGCAAGAAGGGCAAGGAGAACACATGAACAGGTCAATCAGGGTCGGCTTTGCCGGCCTTTTTCTTTCCCTCGCAGCAGTGCTTGGTGGATGCTCGAGCTCAGACTCGACCACTGACACCACGGCAGCAGTCGAGGCGCCGCAGTATCCCGTCACCGTTGGTGACGTGACCCTCGAGGCCCAGCCAATGCGCATCGTCTCGTTGTCGCCAACCGCCACGGAAATGCTGTACGCGATTGGTGCAGGTGCGCAGGTCGTCGCGGTCGACGAATACTCGAATTACCCACAGGAAGCCGTTGATCTCGGCACCAAGTTGTCGGGATATGAGCCGAACATCGAGGCGATCAGCGGATTCACCCCCGACCTCGTGATCGCGTCGTATGACCCAGGCAGCCTGGTCCAGCAGCTCGGTGAGCTTGGTGTGCCGGTGTATCTCGCCGACGCAGTGACCACCATCGATGCCGCGTTCGAGCAGATTGAAAACATCGGGCTCCTCACCGGCCATGCACAGGAAGCAACCGAACTGACTGCGCAGATGAAGGCACAGATCGACGAAGCCGTCGCTGGCGTGACGCTTCCTGCCGAGCCGCTGTCGTACTACCACGAGCTCGACAACACGCTGTACTCGGTGACGTCGAACACCTTCATCGGTTCGGTGTACTCACTGTTCGGTCTGCGAAACATCGCCGACAACGTCGAGGCTGGCAACGACTACCCGCAGTTGTCCGCAGAGGTGATCGTCTCTGCTGACCCAGACCTCATCTTCCTCGCAGACACCAAGTGCTGTGGCGAGTCCGCTGCGACCGTTGCTGCGCGTGACGGCTGGGGCTCGTTGAAGGCGGTCACGAACGGCAACATCGTCGAACTCGACGACGACATTCCGTCGCGTTGGGGACCACGAATCGTCGACTTCGTGATTGCGATTCGGGACGCCATCTCAGCGCTCCTGGTCAACAGCTAGTTCGTTCGACACGGGACGAGGAGTACCAATGACGAGTGCTCGAGACGGTTCACGACTGTGGTTGTGGGTCGTCTCGAGCGCCGTCGTTCTCGTCGTGTCGTGCGTTCTCGGACTCATGATCGGGCCGGCAGGGCCACAGTGGTGGAGGATTCCACTCGAGTTGCTCGACCGGATTCCATTCATCAACGTCGACAGTGGGATTGCAGATCGCGACTGGACGATCGTCTGGCAGATCAGGGCTCCGCGCGTGGTGCTTGCGGCGATCGTCGGTGCGACGTTGTCGCTGTCGGGCGCGAGTTTTCAAGGAGTCTTTCGTAACCCACTCGTCGATCCCTATCTACTTGGTGTTGCGGCAGGAGCTGGACTCGGCGCGACGCTCGTGTTCGCACTCGGCGGTTCGCGACCGACGGATTGGATCATCGACCCTTTGCCGCTCGTGGCATTCGGTGGTGGCATGGTGGCGGTCTTCTTCACGTACATGGTGGGAACGTCGTTCGGGAGGACTCGCTCGAACATCAGCCTCGTGCTGGCGGGAGTCGCCGTGACGTCGCTTGCGACGGCGATTCAGACGTTCGTGTTGCAACGGAACAATGACGTGGTGCGACAGGTGTATGCGTGGATTCTCGGCCGACTGTCGAGCGCCACATGGGGGGACGTTCGACTCGTGTTGCCCTATGTCGTGGTCAGCACCGTGGTGCTCCTCATGCACCGACGTTTGCTCGATGTGCTTCGTGTCGGTGACGATGAGGCTCTCGCGCTCGGCACGAACATTCGTCGGGTCCGGTTGATCGTCGTTCTCGCCGCCACGCTCGGCACAGCCGCAGTGGTCGCCGTCAGCGGACTGATTGGCTTCGTCGGCATCATCGTGCCGCACGCAGTTCGACTGGTGATTGGGGCGAGCTATCGCAAAGTGTTGCCACTGAGCGTGCTGCTCGGCGGCGCATTCCTCGTCCTCGTTGACATCCCGAGCCGCGTGATGTCCGACCCCGCAGAAATCCCGATCGGGGTGGTGACGGCGTTCTTCGGCGCGCCATTCTTCCTGCTGTTGTTGCGCACGAGGGAGACCTCATCGTGACGGTTCTTGGCTTCTGCGAACTCCGCGTGGCCTACGGCGAGCACGTTGCCGTGGAGTCCTACAACGACATCCTGCACTCGGGCGAGTGGGTGTGCGTGATCGGACCGAATGGTGCGGGGAAGTCATCGGTGCTCCGTGCAGCCGCAGGACTGATCGAGTACACGGGGTCGGTCGCCGTCGACCAGATGGAAATCCCTGCGACGTCGGCTCGTTGGCGCGCACAACACATCGCTTTCGTTCCTCAGAGTCCACTGATTCCACACGACATGAGTGTGGAGGAATACGTGTTGCTTGGACGCAATCCGTACATCCCGTACTTCGGTGTCGAGTCCACGAGTGACCGCGCGATCGTCGTCGACGTGCTGAAGAGCCTCGATCTCGAGGGTTTCGAGCGCCGCAAGCTTGCCACCTTGTCAGGTGGGGAGATTCAACGACTCGTAATTGCGCGTGCCCTTGCACAACAAGCTCCAGTGCTGCTCCTCGACGAACCGACGAGCGCGCTCGACATCGGACACCAACAACATGCACTCGAACTCGTCGATCAACTCCGCCGTGAGCGTGGATTGACCGTGGTGTCGGCGATGCACGATCTCACCTTGGCGGGCATGTACGCGGACCGGTTGGTGCTGATGCACCAAGGTCGTTGCGTGGCGCAAGGAAGTGCAGCGGAAGTGTTGAAGCCGGAGAACCTGTCGAAGTACTACGGCGTTTCTGCACGAATCCATCACGAGCCAGATGGCACCATCGTGGTGATTCCGAACCGAGGCGCGCGCAACTAGGCGCTACTACGGTTGACGGTGCATGGACGTCGACCCCCGTCTTCTCAATCGACATGTTGAAGGCTGCGCCCGCGCGCACCAGTTACTGCTCGAGACGATCAGCGAAATCACCGACGACGAGTGTCGCGCACCATCGCTTCTGGAGGGCTGGTCGAGGGGCCACGTACTGTCGCACCTCGCACGAAACGCGGACAGCCACGTGCACTTGCTCGAATGTGCAAAACGCGGTGAAGTCGGCCATCAATATGACGGGGGATATGCCGGTCGAGTAGCGGCAATCGAAGAGGGATCGTCTCGGTCAGCCGCAGAGCTCGTTGCCGACGTGAGACGCAGCATCTATGCGCTCGAGTCTGCGTGGTCGAGCGCTGACCACGACACGTGGCGCGGCTCTGGTTTGAACAGCAAGGGCGATGCGATACCGATGAGCGACATCGTGTTCCTTCGATGGCGGGAAGTCGAGGTGCATCACGCTGATCTCGGCTTCGGATTCACGTTCACCGACTGGTCGAGCGACTACGTCCGTTATGAGCTCGACCGCCAAGTGATGCTGTGGAGGAGCCGTCGCTCACTTGGCTTGACCACGTTGCCCGAGCAGGCGCTGAAACTCGACCCGCACAACCGTCTTGCCTGGTTGCTTGGACGCCACGCCATCGACGGCTTGCCCAAGGCTGACCCTTTCTGACCATGTCGCGGCACGTGGCAAGAGTCCTCATCGCTCTCGTAGCGATCTTTGTCGCGCCATCAATGGCATCTGCACATGCCGGACTCGAATCGAGTGAGCCATTGCCAGGTGCGTATCTCGACGCGTCTCCTGAGCACGTCACACTCGACTTCGACGAACCGATCACGACCGCGTTTGGGTCTGTTCGTGTGCTGGACTCGAGCGCCAACGTGGTGGTGGAGACCCCACTTCGACGTGGGGACGACAAGAGCATTGCGATCGCCGACCTCGACGAGACCCTCATGGACGGGACCTACGTCGTGGTGTGGCGAGTGACGTCTTCGGATGGCCATCCGGTCCAAGGCTCGTTCACTTTCGTTATCGGCGAGGCGACGGCTTCAGTTGGTGACGCAGTCGCGGCTGCGACAACCGTGGCCCACGGGCTTTCACGACTGTTCGTCGTCATTCGTGCCAGCATCTTCCTCTCGCTAGCGCTGTTGATTGGTGCGATCGTGCTGTTGTGGCCACACGCGCCTCGTCGTCTGTCTGCACGAGCGATCATCGTGGTGCGTGGCGCATGGCTCGTGTTACTGGCAGCCACGATCGAGGCGTTCTTCGCATTCGGCCCGCACGCAGCTGGAGTGAAGATCTACAAGGCCTTTGACCCCGACTTGATCAGCGCCACGCTCACGACGACTTTTGGACGAGCGCAGGTGTTGAGGATTGCACTTCTGATCGCGATGTGGCCGGTCTTGAGCGGCTTCATCTCCGGCGTCAGACGGCGATTGCCCGTCGCTTCGCTCCTCGTCGGCGTCGTCGCGACGGTGTCTGTTTCAGGTCATGCACTCTCTACGTCACCGATGATCGTCGGAGTCACGCTTGACGTGATCCATCTGCTGGCCATCGGATCATGGATTGGTGGCTTGTGTGTGCTGGTGTTCATCGCTCGACGATTGAGCGACGACCTGACGTTGTCGTTGACGAGGCGATTCTCGAGCATTGCGCAACGAGCCCTACCCGTCGTCATCCTCACGGGGGTTGCTCAGTCGTGGTTGCTCGTGAAGGATCCAACCGAGATCTTCGACACGCAGTTCGGCCGCACTCTCGTCGTCAAGGTTGCACTCGTCCTCGTCGTGATTGCGCTCTCCGGGACCGCACGTCGTGCGCTCAGGCGGAACGACGCAGACAACCTTCGTACGACGATTGCGTTCGAAGCCGTCGTCGCACTCGTCGTCATCGGTCTGACCGCATCCCTCACGGGCTTGTCGCCAAAGACAGTCTCAAGCGTCGCGCCATTCCAGCAGACCATCGTCGGGTCTGAAGTATTCGTCACGCTTGCCGTCACGCCGGCGAAGGTTGGATCCACCGAAGTGCACCTGATCATGGCGCGTCAAGGTGGGGTGCTTGGCGAATTGACCAACGTGCAGATGCGCATGGGGCTTGCGTCGATGAACATCCCGACCGGACCGGTAGAGCTGACGCGAATCGCCCCGAACCACTACACCGCTGACGTCACGTTCCCTTTCCCTGGTCTGTGGAGCGTCGAGGTGCTGGCGAGCACCGAAGCATTTGCCGTCTCGCGATTTGCTTTCGAGGTGTCGATCAGCGAGTAGCTGGGAGCTCGATCACGACGAGGTGGTGTCCGAGTCCGGACGCATCATCAATGAACTGATCTCCGACGATTGCAAAGCCGTGTTGCTCGTAGAAGTTGAGCGCGCGATCACGCGCACGTGCCCATACGAATCGGGCACCTCGTTCACGCGCACGATCGATTCCCGCTCCGAGGAGAATGCCGCCAATACCGCGACTCTGGTGCGTCTTGGCCACGGCCATGCCACGCAGCTGAACTGCGAAGTGTGACTCCTCGAGCGGCCATGGTCGATCGAGCCACGTGGACGTTGCGATCAGGGTCCCCGCGTCGAAGATGCCGAGGTGGACTGCGTCCGGATCGTCGTCCTGTGGGTAGCGCGGATCTTTCGACGGGGTGCCGTCACGCAACACGGACATCCGCAGATCGAGGATGTCGGTCGTCGACACCACGTTCACCGTCCACTGATCTTGTGACATCACACCTCCGGCGCAGTGACGCTATCGCCATCGCTGTGCGGAGAATCCAACGATGCAATGTGAACGACACGCTGCGACAACGCTTGTGCCTCATCCATGTCGTGGGTGACGTGCACGACCGTGGTGCCCGAGGCTCGCAGAATTTCTGCGATATCCCGGAGGAGTCGTTCGTGAAGTTCAGCGTCGAGCCCCGTCAGTGGCTCGTCAAGAAGGAGGACTTTGGGCTTGACGATCAACGAACGGGCGAGTGCGACACGTTTGGCCTCACCACCCGACAAGGTGTCGACACGTCGGGCGCCAAAGCCGGCGAGACCGATCAACTCGAGCATGTCTGCGACGGCCGTCGAGGATGAACCTCCGCTGGCTCGAAGACCATAGCCAATGTTGTGCGCGACATCGAGGTGGGGAAAGAGTTGATTGTCTTGGAACACCATTCCGATTCCGCGGAGGTGGATCGGTAGCGACGTGATGTCGCGATCGTCCAACCTGATCTGCCCGAGTTGTGGTTTCTCGATTCCTGCAATGATCCGCAACAGAGTCGACTTGCCCGAGCCGCTCGGGCCGACGAGCGAGACGATCTCACCGGTGTCGACGGTGAGGGAGAGGTTTCGATAGAGCGGACGACCATCGAACTCCGCGTGGATGCCAACGAGCTGCAGGGTCATCGGCGACGCCCCTGAGCGAACTCGATCGTGAGAATCACGACGAGCGAGGCTGCGATGAACAAACTTGCGACAACGTATGCATGTGCCGACCGTACGTCGCCCGGGCGGGAGAGCTCCTGGGAGATGAGAACGGGAAGCGTCGTGGAGTCGCGACGAGAAAGAAAGCTGGAGGCGCCGAACTCCCCGAGCGACACTGCAGCCGAAAGAGCAGCCGCCGAGGCGATCGCTTTCGTCAGGAGCGGCCCGTCGATCGTGGACCACGCGCGTCGTGGAGTTGCGCCGAGGCTCATCGCTGCTGCACTCAGGTCTCGTGGAATGGCACGGGCCGCCTGTGAAACGACGATCGTGGCGAGTGGCATGGCGATGAGGGAGTGTGCGAGTGGAGTGATGATCCAGCTCGAACGGAAGTCGAAGGACCCTTGGTCGAAGGTGATGAGGAAGCCGAAGCCAATGACGACTGCCGAAATGGTGAGCGGTAGAGCGGTCAATCGTGAGATCACCCTGGACCACCTGCCGCCGTACGTTGCGGCAAGGGCGCTGCAGGTGCCAAGTAGACCCGCGAACACCGCGCATGCGAGTGCGGTCCGGAGCGAAACGCTGAGCGCACGTCGAAACTCCACGGTTCCGACGAATCCCCACCCTCCGATTGATCGCGAAATCGCGGCCCACCAGGGCGCCACGGTCCACACCACCGTGATGGCGATGATGGCCCCGACGACCAACTGCTGACGAAGTCCACTGATCGTTCGGCGGCTGACCTCAACCCGACCCGTTCGTCCTGGTGTGTCCGAATCACCGCGAAGCAAGACAACGCCAATGGCAACGAGGAAGATCACCTGCAAGATTGCGAGCACAACTGCACCGTTGAGATCGCCGATGAGGACCGCGCGCGAGTAGATCTCGGTTTCGATCGTTGATCGAGAAGGACCACCGAGCATTCTCACGACACCAAAAGATGTGAACGAGAACAGTGCGACGAGGCTTGTTGCAGTGACGAGCGATCGGCGCAAGATCGCCAACGTGATCGTGATCGATGCACGCAGTGGTGTGGTCCCGAGTGTTTGTGCTGCTGTGACGAGACTCGTCGATATCGACTCCCATCGTGCGCCGACGATGCGCACGATGACCGCGACGTTGAAGTAGGCATGCGCGAGGATGATGGCAATCGGTGTGTAATCGAGTCGATCGGGCAACATCGCGAGGAATGCCACACCGACGACAACGGTGGGGAGGAGGAATGGGACGGTCACGAGAGCACGCATGAAACTTCGACCACGGAAGTCGAATCGCGAGAGGACCCACGTGATCGGAAGTGAGAGGGCGAGACAGACGAGAGCAGAGAGAAGCGACTGCCAGAGCGAGAACCACAGGGCCTCGCGCACCGATGGATTTTCGAGGACGTCCAAGACCACGTCAATGGAGCCGACTCGGCGCATGATGGCGACAGTCGGGACTATCGCAAAGACGACGACAAACAGCGTCGGTGCTACGGCGAGTGGTCCTGCCCACCTGCGATAAGGATGCGCTGGTTCAGGAGTCGACAACGATCTGCTTCCATTCGTCCAACCATCGCGTACGGTTCTTGGCGATCACATCCGGCGCCATTCGTAGTGGGTTCTCCGGCTTCACTGCGTAATCGAGGAATTCCTGCGGCAACGTGGCATTGCCGTTCACTGGGTAGACGAACTGCGAGAGCGGAAGTGATTCTTGGAACGCGACGTCGGTCAGGTAGTCGATGAGGAGCTTGGCCTCCTCGACATGTTTCGATCCACGGAGGATGCCCGCATATTCGATCTGTGCGAAGCAGGTGAGTGCCGCGACAGCCGTCGGAGCCGTGGTGACTGGTGGGTTCGCATAGATGACTTCAGCCGGCGGCGATGAGCCGTAGCTGACCACGATCGGATGGGCGCCCTTGCCTGATGAACCGGAGAACTCGACCGTGTACGCCTCGGTCCAGCCATCGACGACGAGCACGCCGTTGTCGCGCAGTGTCGACCAGAACTCTTGCCAGCGGCCCTCGCCGAACTCGGCGATCGTGGCGAGGAGGAATGCGAGCCCGGGGGATGAGGTGAGCGGGCTCGGAACGACGATCCGATTGGCAAACGCCTTGTTCGTCAGTGACTCGAGCGTTCCTGGTGGTGTCAGGCCCTCTTCTTCGAACCATTGCACGTCGTAGTTGATGCACACGTCGCCGGTGTCGACTGGCGTGACTTCGTGGCCAGGGACGTCGATCGTCACTTCACGAGACATCGAATCGAGGTTCGCGGACGCGTACGGAACGAACACGTCGGCGTCGAGCGCACGCGAGAGCAACGTGTTGTCGACTCCCCACAGCACGTCGCCTTCCGGATTGCCACTGGTGAGAACTGCCTTGGTGACGAGTTCTCCGGCGTCTCCCGCGAGCACGACCTCGACGTTGACGCCGGTGGCCGCGGTGAAGGCATCGAAGATTCCATCCGGATAGGCAAATGAGTCGTGCGCGAGGAGCGTCAACGTGACGGGCTCGCTCGCGGTGTCGGGTGTGGTGTCGTTCGACGTGCTCGTGGTCGAGCTACATCCCGCAGCGATGGCGATGGTTGCGAAAAAGGCGACGACTCGTTTCATGCGTTCTCCAATGCTTCAGGTCGGGTGATGATGAGGGTTCCACTCGCGAGGGTGATCGAGGCCATGTCTCCGACGAACTCGTTGCTCACCCCGCGAGTCGAGTGAGCTGCAAATGTTTCGTTGGAAACGTTCCATCTGAGACCCTTCGTCGTGACGCCGAGTGCGTCGCCACCGAAGGCATGAAGACCGACGAGCTCACCGATCCGTCCCGGGACGTCGATCATCGCCGGTCCGTGCAAGATGTCCAGCCGTGCGGTGTCCCACCACGCGGTGATGGCGCAGTGCGCGAGATCGCGGTGGGCAAGGGAGGCGATGACGCCAAGCTGGTGATCCATGCGCCCTCCGCCACCGGTGACGACGGTGATGTGTGTTGCCCCGCGTTCGGCGGCGTGACGTAGCGCAAGTTCGGTGTCGGTGAGGTCCTTGTCGCGGGGGGAGCGAATGACGTCGACTCCGTTGACCTCTGCGCCGACGAGGACCGCCTGGTCGACGGAGTCCATGTCGCCGACCACGGCGTGCACTCGCAACCCGAGGTCGATCGCATGGTGCAGTCCGGCATCGGCAGCAATGACGAGATCAGGCTTTTCGAGAACCGTGGAAAGCCGGCGGTCAGGGGCCAGCCCACCGATGACGACGACTGCAGTTGTCTTTTCCATTGCGCTCCCTCCGCTGGCATGACCCAGATCAGGTGTGCGGGTCGGTGGTGGCGACCACCCTCTCAGCCCGTCGAACCAACGGACTCCCCGTGCGTACGCAACGAGTGTATCGGTCGGGGATCGGTCGGTTTCATCGGTTTCCGAAGTCGTGATCGACATACCGTCACGTGGTGACGCACGACATTGTGATGCAACACGCAGGACTTCCCACCCTCGCAGACCGTGCCGATAGCCTGATCGTCGTGAGCCCCTTTGCAGCGACGGCAGAAGCCGACAAGTCGAACACGATCATCGACATCACTCCGCACGCGCACACCAAGCTGGTCGAGCTCCGCGATGCCGAAACTGAGGGTGCGCAATTGGGATTGCGCCTCGAGATCCTCTCCCAGCCGGGCGAGGACTTCCGTTACGACCTGTCGTTCGACTTCTTCACCAAGGCTGCATTCAGCGACGAGGTGCGCACGATCAATGGTCTCAAGATCATCATCCCGGCCAAGGACATCGAGTCCTTCCAGGGTGCAGTCATCGACCACAGTGACGCACAGGGTCTGCTCATTCGCAACCCGAACAAGCCGAAGGCCCCGAACATCGAGGGTCTCGTGCGTGACGATGAAGTCTCGGCACAGATCGAAGCGATCGTCTCAGGTGAGGTGAACCCTGCGCTGGCTGCTCACGGCGGTTTCGTGACGTTCGCTGGACACGACACGGAGGGCACTGCGTACTTCACGATGGGTGGAGGATGTCACGGGTGTTCGATGAGTCGCCAGACGATGCTCGAGGGTGTGCAGACCACGATCTCCGCACAGGTTCCGCAGATCACCAAGGTGCGTGACCTGACGGATCACTCGACCGGCGCGAATCCCTTCTACTCCTAAGGCTTGATGCCGATGCGTATGCCGGCGGCCTTCGTTGGCCATGGCTCGCCGATGAACGCACTCGAGCACAATCGCTACACCGAGGCGTGGCGCCAACTCGGAGCCTCGATCCCGCGACCGACCGCTGTCCTCGCCATCTCTGCACATTGGTACGTGAATGCGATCGCGGTGACGGCAATGCCGAACCCGAGAACCATCTATGACTTCAGCGGATTTCCGCCCGAGCTCTCACGCTTTTCCTATCCGGTTCCCGGAAGCCCCGATCTTGCGCGACGCGTGACCGAGTTGCTCGCTGGACACGAGGTGATCGCAGACGAAGGGCAGTGGGGAATCGACCATGGCACATGGTCCGTGTTGTGCCACATCTTCCCGAACGCAGACATCCCCGTCGTGCAGTTGTCGATCGATGCCCGACTGAGCCCTGCCGAACACGTTGCGCTCGGAAAGCTCCTCGCCCCACTTCGCGAAGAGGGCGTGTTCATCGTGGGAAGTGGCAACGTCGTGCACCATCTCGGTCGCATCTCCTGGGGACGCGAGGGTTTCGGCGAACCGTGGGCGATCGAGTTCGACGAGGCCGTGAAGTCACTCGCGGAGGGGAACAGCCCGGCAAGGGTCATCGAGACGCTCGACCGATCGGATGCGCATCTGTCGGTGCCGACGCCCGAACATTTCCTCCCCGTGGCCTACATCGCAGGTCTGGCAGAGGTTGCGGGAGTCCCGTTGCGAACGTTCGTCGCAGGGTGCGAGATGGGGTCGCTGTCGATGCGTTCGTTCGTGCTCGCCGACTAGGCGAACGTCGTCAACGCGCGAACTTCCTCGAAGATCGAATCGAGGAGTGCGAACACTTCGCCAGCGGCCACGAGCTTCGTGTGATCACCGGTGAACGTGACATGACCGAGCAAGATCGCCTCGTCGGGTGACATGGTGTCGTTGTTGACCGCGAGTGCGGTCTCCCATGATTCGCTGAAGCGAACGTCTTCGGGGGAGGCGACACCCTGTGTGAAGGTTGCGCGACCGTTGCCGACCTGGAAGTTGTAGGTGACGTCGCCGAAGGGCGTGCCCGTCACGACTTGGGTGATGCCAACTGCGTGGGTCTTGGCGAGTGTCTGAATCTCAGCCGAACCAGTGACGCGACTGCCGACCGCTTCGATCCATTCGGTGCTGAGGTATCGGACGTTCGACACGTCAGCACCGAATGGTTCTGGAAGATGTGGTCAGGCGGCGACCATGCTCTCGGCCTTGCGGCGCGAGAACGCGATTGCAACGACGAGGATCGCAAGCGAGATGCCCGAGATCGTCAGGCGCGCTGCGTCGTTGTCCTTCAGGTTGATGATCGCGGGGAGGATCAACAGTGCCACGAGGTTCATCACCTTGATGAGCGGGTTGAGCGCCGGGCCTGCGGTGTCCTTGAACGGGTCGCCGACGGTGTCACCGATGACGGCTGCCTTGTGTGCATCGGAGCCCTTGCCACCGTGGTGACCGTCTTCGATGTACTTCTTGGCGTTGTCCCACGCACCACCTGCGTTGCTCAGGTAGTTGGCCATCAACTGGCCGGTGAGGATGACGGCGGCGAGGAAGCCACCGAGTGCCGCGTAACCGATGCCGAAGCCGACGATGACCGGGGTCAAGATGGCGAGCAGTGCCGGGGTGGTGAGCTCGCGCAGCGATGCTGCGGTGCAGATGTCGATGACCGGTGCGTAGTCAGGCTTCTTGGTGCCGGCCATGATGCCGCCATCCTTGAACTGGTTGCGCACTTCCTGCACGACGACGCCTGCGGTGCGACCCACCGCACGGATGGCGAGCGCCGAGAACATGAACGCGATCGAACCACCGATGAGGAGACCGATGAAGGTCTTCACGTCGGCGACGTTGATCTGGGTTTCGACGGCCGTGAAGATGTCGTCACCCTTGGCCTCGAGCTTGAGCTCGCTCGCGATCGTCTCGATGTACGAGGCGAAGAGCGCGACTGCCGCGATGACGGCTGAACCGATTGCGAAGCCCTTGGTCACGGCCTTGGTGGTGTTGCCCACTGCATCGAGGCCGACCATGATCTTGCGTGGCTCACCCTCGAACTCGCCGGCCATCTCCGCGATTCCTGCGGCGTTGTCGGAGACCGGACCGAAGGTGTCCTCGGAGACGATGACACCGGTGGTGGCGAGCATTCCCATGCCGCACAACGCGACGAGGTAGAGCGAGAACTGGATGTTGCCGCCACCCATCCACAGCGTTGCGCCGAGCGCAACGGCGATGCACACGATGGCGTACACCGAGGACTCGAGGCCTGCGGAGGTTCCCGACAACACGACGGTTGCCGGACCGGTCTCTGCCGACTCGGCGATTTCCTCGACCGGGCTGTACTCAGTGCCGGTGAAGTACTCGGTGAGGCGGCTGAGCACCTGGGCGAGGATGAGACCGACGACGACGGCGCCGAAGACGCGCCAGCCGACTCCCGACATCGAGATCGTCGAACCATCGTGGCCCGCATCACCCTTCGACGGGTTGCCGACGTAGTACAGCGCGAGTGCGAGCGTGCCGATGACGGTGATGATTCCTGCGGTGAGGAAGCCACGGTTGATCGGCTTCAACGCGTTCGTTTCGCCGTCCCTGGCGCGCACGGCGAACACGCCGGCGATCGAGGCGAGTACGCCCACGGCGCGAGCAGCCAGCGGGAAGACGAGACCGAGTGCCGGGTTCAAACCGATGGAGGAGAACGCTGCGACACCCAAGATGATCGAGGCGACGAGCGTTACTTCGTAGCTCTCGAAGAGGTCGGCGGCCATACCGGCGCAGTCACCGACGTTGTCGCCCACGTTGTCGGCGATCGTCGCGGGGTTGCGTGGGTCGTCCTCGGGAATTCCCGCCTCGACCTTGCCGACCAAGTCGGCGCCGACGTCAGCGGCCTTCGTGAAGATTCCACCACCGACGCGCAAGAAGAGCGCAAGCAGCGAACCACCGAAGCCGAAGCCGACGAGCATCGCCGACGACGTGTTCTGGAAGATCGCGATGATGACCGTCGCACCAAGGAGACCGAGACCGACGGTGAACATTCCGGCGACACCACCCGTGCGGAATGCGACCTCGAGGGCTCGCTTCATCGAACCTTGGCGTGCAGCTGCTGCGGTGCGCACGTTGCCGCGCGTCGCCAGCGTCATGCCGATGTAACCGGTGAGACCCGAGGCCACGCAACCGAGCACGAAGGCGATCGTGCGGTAGAGGCCCGACTCAACGAACGACAGCGCTTCGATGTCACCAGGCTTTTCGATGGCGACCGACGTGAAGAACACGATCGCGCCGACGGGGATGAGGATCCAGCCGATGGTCTTGAACTGGCGCTTGAGGTAGGCCCATGCGCCCTCCTGGATCGCGCGCGCGATCTCCTGCATGCGGGGAGTTCCTTCGTCCTGCTTGAGGACCTGAACGACGAGCGCCCAGCCGACGAGGAGGGCGAGGATTGCGGCCGCTCCCGAAAGTCCGAGGATTGCCCACTCACCGCCCTTCAGGGTGAAGCTTTGCCAGCCGCCTTCTGCTGCGAGTAGTGACGTCACGTGTGATTTCTCCGATGGTTGCTGGGGCGCGCAAGAGGCAACCCCATGGATGGTGTCTTGGAAAGTGTAGAGAATCCGCGGGTGCCCGAGCGAAATGCCCAGGGGCGCTCAAGCCCCACGGGGTCGCTCGAGCCCGCTGATGAGACGAGGTTCACGCCGCCAGACGCCGCCCCCGCATCTGCATGGGTTGTAGGCCGCCCCAGCGCCAGAACTAGCGTGAATCACACCATATGAATTCGACGATCAATTCGACAGGTCTGCGCCGCGGCCCCGTGTCCGCAACCGCGGTCACCACTCGTCGCCGGCGTCCGTTCTTCCTGGACCTCTATTCGACGGCAGTGGGCAAGAAGTACGTGATGGCGATCAGTGGACTCGCGATGATCGGCTTCGTCGTGTTCCACATGATCGGGAACCTGAAGATGTACTTCGGACAGGCCGACCTCGATCACTACGCGGAGTTCTTGAAGGAACTGCTGTACCCGATCGCACCGAAGGGCGTCGTGTTGTGGATCCTGCGTGGCGGATTGATTGCGATGCTCGTCTTGCACTTGCACGCCGCGTGGTCGCTGACCCGACTCAACCGACACGCCCGCGCCGTGAAGTACCAGGGCCCGCGTGACTATCAGGTGGCCAACTTCGCCAGTCGCACGATGCGTTGGACGGGAATCATCGTGCTCGCGTACCTCGTGTGGCACCTCCTCGACCTGACGTTCGGAACGGTGAATGCGATCGGCACCGACGGCGAGTTCGTGCGTGGCGAGGTGTACAACAACGTCGTGCGCAGTCTCGACCGACCACTTGTTGCTGCGTTCTACGTCGTTGCCAACATCTTGCTCGGCATCCATCTCTTCCACGGTGCGTGGAGCTTCTTCCAGTCACTCGGTTGGAACAACCCACGCTTCAATGCGTGGCGTCGTGGTTTTGCCGTCGGCATCGCCACGGTGGTGGTCGTCGGCAACGTGTCGTTCCCCGTCGCAGTCCTCGCCGGAATCGTGAAATAGGAGAGTGTGATGGTCGCTTTCGACGCCAAGATTCCCGCAGGTCCCCTCGCTGACAAGTGGGACACCTACAAGGCGAACGCCAAGTTGGTGAACCCGAACAACAAGCGCAAGTTCAAGGTCATCGTCGTCGGCACCGGTCTCGCAGGCGCATCCGCCGCAGCCACCCTCGCGGAGCTCGGTTACCAGGTCGATGCATTCACCTTCCACGACTCGCCACGCCGCGCACACTCGATCGCCGCGCAGGGCGGTATCAACGCCGCAAAGAACTACCAGGGCGATGGAGACTCGGTGAACCGCCTGTTCATGGACACGATCAAGGGTGGAGACTTCCGCTCCCGTGAGGCCAACGTGCACCGGCTCGCACAAGTCTCCGTGAACATCATCGACCAGATGGTTGCCCAGGGTGTGCCATTCGCTCGCGAATACGGCGGTCTGCTCGACAACCGTTCCTTCGGCGGAGCCCAGGTCTCCCGCACGTTCTACGCGCGCGGTCAAACCGGCCAGCAGTTGTTGCTCGGTGCGTACCAGCAGCTCGCTCGCCAGATCGGTCTCGGTGGAGTGCGACTGTTCAACCGCACCGAACTCATCGACGTCGTCACGGTCGATGGTCGTTGTGCAGGCATCGTCGTGCGCGACTTGTTGACCGGTGAGATCCAATCGCACGCGGCACACGCCGTGGTGTTGGCCACCGGCGGCTACGGCAACGTGTTCTTCCTCTCGACGAATGCGATGAACTGCAACGTGACCGCCACGTGGCGTGCACATCGTCGTGGTGCGCTGTTCGCCAACCCGTGTTACACGCAGATCCACCCGACCTGCATCCCGCAGAGCGACGAGTTCCAGTCCAAGCTCACGCTGATGAGCGAGTCCCTACGCAATGACGGCCGCGTGTGGGTGCCGAAGAAGGCAGGCGATTCGCGTCCTGCACACGAGATTCCCGAGGACGAGCGTGACTATTACTTGGAGCGTCTCTATCCGTCGTATGGCAACCTCGCGCCGCGCGACATCTCCTCGCGTGCTGCCAAGCGCCTCGTCGACAAGGGACACGGCGTCGGACCACTGAAGAACGGCGTCAACCTCGACTTCTCCGCCGCGATCTCTCGCCTCGGGCGCGACGTCGTCGAGGAGCGCTACGGCAACCTGTTCGAGATGTACGAGCGCATCGCGGGAGAGGATCCGTACAAGACCCCGATGCGCATCTACCCGGCGACGCACTACACGATGGGCGGTGTGTGGGTCGACTACGAACTGCAGACCACCATCCCTGGCCTGTATGCAGCGGGCGAGGCGAACTTCTCCGATCACGGTGCGAACCGCCTCGGCGCATCCGCACTCATGCAAGGACTCGCCGACGGTTACTTCGTGTTGCCGTACACGATCAGCAACGGACTTGCGCCACTGCTGAACAAGTCGATTCCGACGACCGATCATCCCGCGTTCAAGGAAGCAGAGAACGAAGCCAAGGCGCGTTTCTCTGGTTATCTCTCGGTGAAGGGCAAGCGCTCACCGGATTGGTTCCACCGCGAACTCGGCAAGATCATTTGGGACTACTGCGGCATGGAACGAACCAAGGAAGGTTTGCAGAAGGCGCTCACCGATCTGCCCGCCCTGTATCAGGAGTTCAAGACCGATCTGCGCGTGACGGGTGATGGCGAGTCGACGAACCAGACGCTCGAGAAGGCCGGTCGCGTGGATGACTTCTTCCAGCTCGGCATGGCGATGTGTCAGGACGCGCTTACCCGCGAAGAGAGCTGCGGTGCACACTTCCGTTCCGAGTACCAGACCGAAGACGGCGAAGCCAAGCGCAACGACGAGGACTACTGCCATGTCGCTGCGTGGGAGTGGACGGGTGACGCGATGAAGCCGAACCGCCTCACCGAAGAGTTGGTGTTCGAAAACGCACATCTCGCGACGAGGAGTTACAAGTGAGCCACTTGAAGAATCTCACCCTCAAGGTGTGGCGTCAGAAGGGTCCGCAGGACTCCGGCCATTTCGAGAGTTACGCAATCGATGAGATCAGCGACGAAGCGTCGTTCCTCGAGATGCTGGACGTGCTCAACGAACGGCTCATCAACGACGGCAAGGAAGCCGTCGTGTTCGACCACGACTGCCGCGAGGGAATCTGTGGCACGTGTTCGTTGATGATCAACGGCGTGGCGCACGGACCGAAGAAGGCCACCACGACGTGTCAGCTGCACATGCGCTCGTTCTCAAGCGGTGACACCATCGTCATCGAGCCGTGGCGTGCGACAGCGTTCCCGGTGATCAAGGACTTGATGGTCGACCGCAGCGCGTTCGATCGCATCGTCGAAGCGGGCGGTTTCATCACCGCACCGACGGGTGGCGCACCTGATGCGAACCTGATTCCGATTCCCAAGCCCGTCGCAGACGCGGCCATGGACTCCGCCCAGTGCATCGGCTGCGGCGCCTGCGTTGCGGCGTGTCCGAACGGCGCGGCCAACCTGTTCACTGCGGCCAAGATCTCGCACTTGAACTTCCTCCCACAAGGCCAGCCCGAGCGTTTCAAGCGCACCGAGGCGATGGTGGAGACGATGGACGAGTACTTCGGATCCTGCACGAACCACGGCGAGTGCTCGGCCGCGTGTCCGAAAGAGATCTCGATCGACGTGATCGCGCTCATGAACAAGGACTATCGCGCGGCCAAGATCAAGAATCGCAAAGAACTCAGTCGCTAGATCGGCAAGACTGTCTCGGTGCTGAGCGATCTCGCCACCTGGGTCCAAGACGTCATCGAGTCCCTCGGGTATCTCGGCGTCGCTCTCCTCGTCATCGCCGAGAATCTCTTCCCGCCAATTCCGTCAGAGATCGTGCTGCCGTTCGCAGGGTTCGTCGCACGCCGGGGTGATGGCTCTGTCGTCGTGATGGTGCTGGCTGCGACTGTCGGATCGGTCGTCGGCGCGCTCGTGTTGTATGCCATCGCTGCGGCGATTGGACCAGAACGAATCCACACCTTTGTCGTGCGTTTCGGTAAGTGGTTCGGCGTCAAAGAGTCCGACATGGTGCGGGCGGAGGAGTGGTTCGACCGTCGGTCGAACGCGGCAGTGCTCGTCGGGCGATGCGTGCCACTCATCCGTTCACTCGTGTCGATTCCTGCCGGCTTCCGGCGGATGAAGTTCGTTCCATTCATCTCGTTGACGGCACTCGGGAGTGCGGTGTGGAACATCGCACTCATTGGTGCAGGTGCCGCACTCGGCGATCAATGGGACGTCGTCGGTGACTACGTCGGGGTGTTTCAGTGGATCGTGATCATCGCACTCATCGGCGTTGTCGTGCGGTTCGTGTGGTCCAAGCTTGCCGCACGCCGAACTCACTGAGGTCTGGACGCACGTCGAAGTAACCAGCCGAGAGTTCGAAATCTCGTAGTGTGGTGGTGATGTTCGTGATGCAAGCAGTCTTCGCCGCGACCGGTGCCGACACGGTCCAGGACTGGCTGCGCACCGACCTTCCTGCGATCATCATGACGATTTCGGGCGCATACGTCCTGTCTCGATTCATCGCCTTCCTCGCCGACCAGCAGATCCTCGCGGTCAAGTCGCGTAATCCAGACACGGGTGACCTTTCTCGTGCGGCGACCGGTGCTCATCGCGCTGCAGTCGTCGGCGCCCTGCGCTGGGGGCTCAACTTCGCGATCATCGCGGTGGCGACGACGTCGGTGCTCCTGCGACTCAACATCCCGTCGTCAGCCCTCGTCTTCCTCGGATCGATCGCGGGCGCCGGACTCGGTTTCGGTGCACAGCAGATGGTGGGTGACGTGATCGCCGGCATCTACATCATCTCCGAGCGCCAATTCGGTGTCGGCGACATCGTGCGTCTCGGACCGCTTGGAATCGTTGGCTGGGTCGAGGGTCGTGTCGAGGAAGTGACGCTGCGCGTCACCAAGATCCGCACGTTCGACGGTGACCTCGTGAGTATCGCGAATGGCGTACTGCGACACAACGTCAACATGTCGCGCGACTGGTCGCGCGTACTCGTTACCGTGCCACTGCCACGCCACGCAGACATCGAGGCGGCGATCGACATCGTCAACCGCGTTGCTACTGACATGGCGCGAGACCCGAAGTTTGCCGAGATGTTGATCGAAACCCCTCAAGTCACCGGCGTGGAGAACCTCGGAGAGTCCGATGTCGAGATCCGCGTGGCAGGTCGCTCGTTGCCGGTGCAGCAGTGGAAGGTCGAGCGCGAACTTCGCCGTCGCATCGCCAGCGAATTGCGACATACGTATGCCTCACTGAAGGGTGACGCCTGATGTACTGGCGCCGTCCACGCAACTCGACGCTCGTCGCCATCGCGATCTTCGTCGTGTCCTTTGGATTCTGGCTCGGTCAGCCGCAACCTGAGTCGCCGTCATCGGGAGTGCAGTTTCCCGATGTGAGCTGGGTGTTCGTCACGACGACCGTCGCACCGCCGGTCGACACCACGATGCCCGTCGAGACGACGGTGCCTACGGAAACGACGATTCCGACCGACACGATTCCGGTCGAGACGACGATCGATCCAGCCGTAACGACGCTTCCCTGATCGGGAGATTCGTCGACTACTTGGTGTCGACGACGAGGAACGCTTCAGCGCACCGACCCTCAGACAAACCGCCCGACTTGGCGATCATCTGACCCCACTCGCGCATGCGTTGCGGGAGTCCATCGGGATCTGAGTGCTGGCTCGCATGGCAAAGGAGGGCCTCGATCTTCTTCTCGATGAAGTCCGTCGTATCGACGAATTCCTTCGGGTTCGGCCCAGCCATGATCCAGGTTTCGGGAACGGTGTGTGGCTGGAGCCCTCGTTCGCTCAAGAGTTCGGGGAACGCAAACTCGTTGCGCGCATCCGGATAGACCGCGCACAGCGCCGCTTCGCCAGTGGCGAGGTGGTCGGGGTGGCTCGCGTAGATGCGGTCGTAGCGACGCTCCGAAGATTGGGTCAACACGCGATCGGGCTTCTCGATTCGAATGACCGCACTGATCTCGCGACGGAGGGCAAGGTCGGCGATGACTGCGCCGTCGGGGAAGCCGAGGAAGTGCAGCTTGTGCACGCCGAGCACCTTGGCCGCAGCGGTTTGTTCGCGGCGCCTGATGCGGGCCATTTCCTCGCGTGAGATTGTGTTGTCGCTTCCGCCTGCTTGACCGTCCGTGACGAGGCAATACACGACCTCATGACCTTCGCTCACCCAGCGCGCGATCGTGCCACCTGCACCGAAGTCGACGTCGTCGGGGTGCGCGGTGATCACGAGAATCTTCATGTCTCCACACTACGGACTTGGTGTCGCCTGGAGTATCGGAAGAATTGGACAAATCTTGGATTGAGAGGAGATTGTCGTTGTATCGGTATTCCGTAAGGTGTTGTCCGTGAAACTCCTCAAAAAAGTCATCCTCGCCGTCATTCGATGGGCTCGTTCGTTCATCGCCACACACCGGGCGATCTCCGGTATTGCGATCGGACTACTGATTCTCTTCGTCACCTTCAGCGCACTCATTGGGATGCCACCGATTGGCTACGTGCTGATCCTTGCTGGCATCGCAACGCCGACGGTGTGGTACGTCCTACGTACCGTAAGGCGCGAAGGGTCGGGCGAGGGTCGCCTCACCGCACAACGATTCCTGGGCGTCGTTGTGATTGCCACGCTTGTGACGTTCCTTGCAATTCAACTCGTGCCATACGGCAAGAACCACAGCAATCCTCCCGTGACCGGTGAACCGCAGTGGGCGAATACCGAGACCCGCGACCTCATGGTTCGCGCGTGCTTCGGTTGTCATTCGAACCAAGTCGTCTATCCCGCATATGCGAGTGTCGCGCCGATCTCGTGGGTCGTGCAGTCGCACATTGACGAGGGTCGTCAGAAGGTGAATTACTCGGAATTCGATCAGCGTCAGCGTGGAGCGGACGAGACCCTGGAGGTCATCGTCGAGGGTTCCATGCCACCGTTCTATTACACGATGTTCGGACGACATCCGGAGGCGAAGCTGACCGAGAGCGAATTGCAGACACTCATCGCCGGTATCAAGGCAACGCCGGGCCTGTCAGGTCGCGGCCGCTGACGCGTCCCGTAGCCTGAAGCCACCCCGACTCGTCTGGAGACTCCATGAGCACCATCGACCTGACCCTCGACACCTTTGAAGACACCGTGCTTGGTGAGGGCATCACCCTCGTCGACTTTTGGGCGTCGTGGT
>DAIRSS010000016.1:17801-28282 GCA_036804285.1 Ilumatobacteraceae bacterium | reverse complement strand
TCGGCAGTCTGATTGCCGTCGGCCGCGCCTCCCACGGCAACCTCCGCGACAACCTTCTCGCCATCTCGGCGGGAACTAGCAGTGCTTACTTCCTCACCCCCGTGGTCTTCGAGGTCACGGGCATCGCGGCAAGCCAGCAGACCATGAGCGCGATGGCGTTCTTGCTCGGCGTACTCGGCCAGCGTGGCGTTGAAATTGTCATTGGGAAGGTGTTCCCGGAGGCGAAAAATGCTCCAGTCGATTAACGCGCTGGCGAACGGGCTCATCTGCCTCGGCGGGCTGGCGTTCTATGTGATGCTCTTCACCAAGATTGGGGACGGGGTCAAGCAGATTGACCGCTTCGGAAAGACGAGCTACTACACCATCAAGACGGCGCTGGCCTTGGTCATCTCGGGGGCGCTGTTCAACCTGCTCCTGCTGACCACGCCACCCTTCTCCGAGGTGCTGATGAACGTGGGCCTCGGCCTCATCTTCGCATGGGCGGCGGTGTGGCACGGGGTCAAGTTCGGGGTGGTCACGGGTGTCAAGGCGATTGACCGAAAGACTGGGTCATTCCGGGCGGTCAAATGAACCACATCACCCCATCCCCCAACCACAACGCACGGACGAAAGAGGTCAAACTCATCGTCTTGCATGCCGATGCTTCTCCGAACGAGAAGGGGACGCTCGACTGGCTTCGCCGAAGCGAGAGCAAGGTGAGCTACCATGTCTTGATTGGGCGCAAGGGCGACATCTATCGGTGCGTCCCGGGCGACCGCCGGGCGTGGCATGCGGGGAAGAGCGACTGGCAGGGCGAGAAGGATGTGAATGCCATCTCGCTTGGGCTGGCGTTTGCCAATAAGAACGACGGCAAGGAGCCGCTCACGGACGCGCAGAAGGCGGCGGCGAAGCAGGTCATTGCGGAATGGCGGGAGAAGTATGGCCCCATCCCCGTGACTACGCACGCCAAGGTGGCCCCGGGCCGGAAGAGCGACCCCGAAAGTTGCCCGAACTTCGTCCTTGCGGACTTCGCATGAGGGCAGCCGTGGCCGCTGCGGTGTTTGCCGCGATTGCCGGATACGCTGCCGGTCGTCAGCACGCCCCGCCCGCGAACTATCAGGCTCGGGTGGATACGCTTATCCGCGAGTACGCCACCCTTGACACAGTGTGGCGCACGCGCAAGATTCGCTATGATTCCGTGCAGTCGGTGTACGACACCGTCCGCGTGCGGGATACCATCGTTCGGAATGACACCGTGTTTGTGCCTCGGGCTGTTGCAGACGAGGCGGTGCGTGCGTGTCAGGCGGTAGTGGAAACCTGCGAAGCGCAAAAGGCCAACCTGACGGCTCGCCTTGCGCTTGCAGAATCCGCTCTCGCGGCACCCCGGAAGTCCCGGCTCCCCATCGTAGCCGGTGCGGCCTTCGTGCTTGGGCTGGTGGTGCGGTAGAGTCTACACAAAAGGTCGGTAGAGTCTACCGATTTTAGCGATGGCATGGTTCTTGCCTAACTACCGTCTACTAACTACGAGTAGACCGAAGGTTAGGTATTCGTAGATACTTCGGAATAGGGATAGAAAAAAACGACCACTTGACACAATTCCGGGTTGCCGTTATGCTAATGGCTCACCTAACACCCGGGAGGGGTTGTGGCACAGTCGGTCACGATTGAGAAGGGCCAGCATCTCAAGATGGTCGTGGAGTACGTCGAGGAGATGCCGTCGAAGAACCCGGCATGGGACTCGCGCTGGAAGGTCGATGGGCTGGCGGCGAATGGCGTCGGCGTCACGACCTTCATCGGCAACAAGGCGATGCTCCAGCAGACGGGGCGCCTGAAGATGACGCCGGAGAATCTGCGCGGGAAGACCTGCATCTTCGAGCGCACAGTCGAGGGGTACCTCAACATTCTCGTGGATGGCGGCAAGCCGAAGACGCCGCCCGTGGAGCTTCCGGTCGCCGGAGGGGATGAGGTGGTCCGAGAGGAGGCCGCGCCGTCGGAGGTGCTGGAGAAGGTCGCGCAGATGCGGGAAGAGCGGCGGCTCCGGGTGTCCGAGGACATCACATGGGCCTTTGAGAAGGCTCACGACCTCATCACGCTGGCGATGCAGTCGCACGAGATGCAGATGGGGCCAGAGGCCCTGCGTGCCATGGTGGCACTGGCGGCGACCATCCACATCAGCTACAAGGATGCGCGATAATGGGCGCGCCGCGTCGAGGGCGTCCATTCAAGTGGCCGTGGCTCACCCTTGCGGTGGGCCGCTCGTTCGTGCTGGAGGCGCAGAGTCTGGAGTCCGTGCGGACCACCCTTAGCCGTGCCCGACGCCTCTGGGGCGTGGACTACACGCTGGTCAAGCAGGAGGGGAAAAAGAAGTATCGGGTCCGGAGGTTCGCGTGATGGAGACCGAGCTTCGGGCTGGCGTCCAGCCGCTGGAGGAGTTGCTTGACGAGCATCGGCATGTGCGCCGCAAGGTGGTTGCGCTCTGGGCGAAGTATGGCCCGGGTGGCGTAGCCGAGCATTTGCGAAAGGCGGAGCTGGCGCGCATCGTCGAGTACCTCCGAGCGATGGCGACAGCGGAAGAGCGGAAGACGACAGAGGCGGCGCTGGATGCCGCCGCGCACAGCCATAAGCAGTACCTCGACTTCATTGCCGAGATGACCCGGGAACGGGCCGAGTACTTCGAGCTGAATGCCCAGTTGCAGGAGGTCGAATGGAAGGTCAATCGGGGACAGGCCATGATTCGCTACTCGACCGTCGAGTTGCAGGGGGCGGGGACGTAATGCGCCACCCGGAAATCATGCACTTCCGGTGCGACGAGTGCGGCAACATCCTGTCGGATTACGCGGTGGACGAGGGGCGGTGCTTCGAGTGCAACGGCAAGTTCACCGCCGTCGCCGTCTTTTATCCGCGTGACCCCCAGCCTGTCCGGCTGAACGATGCCGACTAGGCGCGAGGTTGTCACCATCCCGGCTGGGCTGTCTGCCGACCCACGGGTCGTGGAGTTCAGTCTGGTCCTTGGGGTGCCGCTCGATGTGGCGGTGGGCAAGGTCGTGATGGCCCTGAGTCACATTGCCATACAGCACCCGGATGGGGACCTCCGGGATGTGGCGATTGACCTTGTGCTGGATATCGCCTCCACCGCCTTCCGTCGCATCTTCCTTGACAACGGGCGCTGTCCGTTGTATGATGAGCATAACATGGCGCGTGAGCGAAAGCGGAGTCACGCCCGTGGGATGCGGAAGAAGTATGGGAAGAAGCGCGCCGTCTCTCGGTTTGAGGAGGCGTGGGCGATGTACCCCAAGCGGTCTGGCGGCAACCCCAAGGCACTGGCGCTCAAGGCGTGGAACGCCCGGGTGCGCGAGGGGGTGCGGGAGACAGAGTTGGTCGCGGCGACCCGGCACTACGCCGAGCATTGCCGCACAGAGAACAAGGCTGGAACGCCCTATGTCCTGCAGGGGGCGACATTCTACGGCCCGGGGAGGCGGTGGCAGGATTTCACCGCGCCACCGCCGGATGCCGAAGTCGATGAGATACTGGCGGAAATCCGCCGCGCACAGGAGGAATAGTGGACGAGTCGGTACAGCAGGAGTATGAGCAGATGATGCAGAGGAACCGCCCCAAGCTCGGGGAGTATGCCAGCAGTGCGGACCGGAATGCGGCGGTCATCGCCGCATACCAGCAGGGAGCGCAGTCCACGGCACTGGCGAAGCAGTTCGGGGTGAGCAAGCAACGCATCTGGCAAATCCTCAAGCGGCACGGCGTGAAAGCGCATTACCAGATGGTCCCGCCGCCGGAGGAATTGGTGCGGATAATCGATGCCGACCGCATCGCCAGTGTACGCGAGCTGTCAGCGCACATGGCTATCACCCCGTCTCGCCTCACCTCGGCATTGCGGCGGCATCCAGATTGGTCCGTGTACCGAGCGAAGATGCGCACCAATCGCACGGAGCGCAAACGGGTGGTCTTGCGCGAACGAGTGCATGCGATATATCGTGACCTGACCGCGACCCTTGGGCGTCCGGCGACGATTCAAGAGATGGTAGCGAACCGCATTTACACGGCAACGCTTCATCGGCTGTACGGCGAGCGGTACATCTCGAAGTTCCGCGAGGACATGGGTGAGGTCGGCTAAAGAGTTCACCCGTATCTATGGGTCGAAGGCGCGGGTCGCATGGATTCAGGCGATGCCGTCGGTCGTGAGTGGGCGTGGGCCGTGTGTCAATGCGCACACGGAAAGTGGTGGGATGGGGCGCAAGGCCGACCACCATACGATTGTCCCACTGACGGACGCCGAGCATCGGGAGTTGCACCAGATAGGTGTCCGCTCGTTTGAGCGGAAGTACCGCGTGGACCTCAAGGCGTTAGCCCGGGCGGTTCACCATCGTTGGCTCACCCTTCACGGAGGACAGGATGGCAAGTATGGTGACAGGATTCCGCAAGACACTGGAGACGACCGTGCCGGAGCAAGTCCGGGATGTGCGGTCGAAGGTACAGCGCCTCTCCGAGGAGCTGGAGATGTGCCGCAAGGACGAGGCATACCTTGTTGCGATAGCTCGGGTAGCTGGGATTAGCCTCGACGACATCCATGAGGCGGCAGGGTCCGCGACGGTGCATGATGGCGACGAATAAACTTCGCGAGATTGCGCTTCGTCTCGAACGGGCACTGGGTGCCTTGCCGCAGGACATGCCACTGCGGACCGCTGACGGCAAGTTGCTCGTGGCAATCCCCAGCCCGACGGCCACCGAGACGGGCGAGGGGGTCGTAACGGTCTCGGATGTGTACGAGATGGCGTCTGCCGTGCTATACCTCAAACTCTCCATCGAAAGGAAATCCCGCGATGCGTAAGCTCATCACGTTAGCCGACCTGTTCGGCACGGCTGTCTTTCTGGTTCTGTTTACCCCGGCATTCATTCTGGCGACGATTGCCTTTGTTCCGCTGGCCCTGACGTTGCGTCTGGTGCGGTGGTATCGGGGGACGTATGAGTCATAACGTAGACTTGCCCACGCACCGCTATGTGCATGTGATTGAGAGCGCGGTGCATCGTGATGGCTCGAAGGACAAGACGATTCCGTGTGTCTGGTATGGGGTGTCCTCCACGCCGGGTCGGATGTATGGGTGCCATGTCTTGCTGGAGTCCGGAGCCATGGTGGTGGATTTGCCGTTGCATGCCCTGCGCCATCGGCCTGATGCCGTCCAGCGGTGGTGCTTCGATGAGGCGCAACGCTGGGATGCGTTTGGCTGGGACATTGAAGTCTCAGAGCCCAAGTATTTGTCCGGCCTGATGGCGCGGGTCCTCGACCGGGACCACCGGGAGGTGGAGCATTACGGCGACCTGTGGTTCTGCATCGACCACATCAAGGATGGGTACAGCCAAGAGCCAGCCCAGCACAAGCACCAGTGGGTCGTGGCTCTTGATACCGGGGTCTTTATCTGCGTCCCGCAGGACCAGTTGTTGGTGGCCGAGCAGTCGTTTACGGAGTATGGAGCGATTCCACCCATCCGTCGGCAAACCCGGGTTTGGAGTTGCGAGTGATGGCTGGCGACTTCGACGAGACGATGGAGGACTTTGAGGACCGCATCCGGCTAGACGAGCGCACCCGCACCCTGACCAAGGTTCACGCGGAGCTTTCTGCCTCCTTTCAGGTCGCGCAGGAGTGCGAGGCGTGGGTGGCGGCAATGTTGCGGAGACTGACATGACGCACGAGCGCGAGGCGTTGGAGCGCGGCATCCTGTGTGCCTGTCTGATTGATGCGGAGGTCGCGCCATTGCTGGTGCAGGACGGACGACTGACCAAGCAGATGTTCAGCGTCAAGGAGCATGAGGTGATGTGGCGTGGGCTGATGGCAATGGTGCAGGCGGGTCGGGGGATTGACCCGCTGAGCGTCAATGCGTACTTCCGCGAGCATGGGGCGGCAAAGCACATCAAGGATGGTGAGGTGACGGCTCGCCTGTTGGACGAGGTGCCGTTCTCTCCCCCGCTGATTGGCTACGCTCGGAACTGGGTGGAAAGTTTGCGGACGCTGGTGCTGTCGATGGAGGATGCGCCGCAGCATCGCCAGCTCGGACAGGTTGACGAGGCGAAGAACTTGCTGACGCGGGATGCCAGCAGTGTGCTGACCTATCCGATTCAGACGCTTGCGAACTTGCGGGGTGGCTGGATGCCGGGAGAGGTCGATGTGCTGGCGGCGGCAAGTAACAGCGGCAAGACGACCTTGCTTTCGACCTTGGCTCGCAAGTGGGTGGAGCAGAAGCGTCGGGTCTTCTATGCTGGATTTGAACTGCCAGCGGCGAACCTCCGTCTGCAGTGGGCGGCGCATCAGGCGGGGTGTTTACCGGGAGATATCGTCAGCGGTGCGTATCTCCTGCGTCCGGATGCCGAGCAGATTCGGGAGCGGGTTACCGCCGCGCTGGAGGTGCAGGAAGAGCGGGTGGACTTTCTCCGGTGCGCGGACGCCGACTTCGTGGATGTGGCGTCTCTCCGGGCGATGGGCGAGGAGGCTGCGGCGTGGGGTGCCGAGGTGTTTGTCATCGACCACATCGACCATGTCTCCGGGTCCGGCGACCTACACGCCCAGTCCCGGCAAGTCGTGTCGATGGTGCTGGAGCTTGCCAAGCGAACGGGAGTGAGATACCTCGTGGCGACCCAGCTCAACCAGCAGGGATTGGCACAGGATTTCTTGCGGTCGCACCGCCCCGTGCGAGAGGAGTACATCAAGCAAGGCGGCCACAAGAAGGAGGTGGCAACATTCATGCTGGGACTTGCCAGAGCCATCCGTCCTGATGTATCGCCGGATGATATCAAGGCGGTGCGTGACCGCCGGGCTGGCATCGAGACGATTGAGGAGCCCTATACGTCACAGGTGAATGTGATGAAGCACCGGCACTACGGCGACCGGGTCGGCAAGGTCCGGAAGCTGGCGTGGGAGCGGGGGGAATACACCGACTATTTGTCACCAGCCGAGCGGTCGATTGTGGCTCCAGTCCGTCGCCGCAATGACTTGCTAATGGCGGAGTAGCGTAGCATATTGGGGTGGCAATCGGGGTATAACAGCGTGAGGTCCGGGGCGAGCTGGCAGGGTTTCCTCCTTCTGCCAGCGGAAGTCTCCCCGGGGAGCCCCGTTCCACTGTACTCGTAAGGTCGGGTTCATTGCCCCGTCCTCGCGATTGTCACCCTTTCCCCCGGTTTATGCCTGTACGAAATGACATGGTGAGCTGGTCTCCGGAGGAGTACGCCAGACTCTGCGCTTTATCATCTCAAGGGGTGAGTGCGACTAAGGCCGCGCTCACCCTCAATCTTGAGTTCCACGGCAATCGTCCGGTGCGGACGGAGCGGTCCGTGTCGATGCAACGGACCAAGCGCAAGATACGAGTTGCCAAGCACCAGCCGAAGCAGACAGGGCCAGTCGCCAGCGAGCAGGAGGTAGAGGTTCGCACCTCCACAGACGCGACGGAAGCGAAGGCGGTTGGTCGCCGCATCAAGACGGTCGAGGATTTGCTAGCCCACATTGAGGCCGACCTGACCCGCTTCGAGGTGGAGAAGAGCGAGGCGACCAAGTACGAAGTGGCGACCAAGGACGAGGCAACGGGAGCCGTGGTGACCACGGAGTTGCATCGCGTCTTTGTCAGGCTCCGGCCCAAGGCTGGGCCGTCGGTCATCGAGCAAGTCGAGGCCATCATTGCCGGGGCATTTGCCACTCGCCGACCACTGGTGGTCGGTAAGCGTGCGCCCAAGGCGGGAGAGGTGCTGCAGGCACTGGTGATTGCCGACCCACACGTTGGCAAGTACGCATGGGCACACGAGACTGGCTGGCAAGACTATGATATTGGGATTGCCACGGGCCTGATTCGCGATGCAGCGACCGAGCTGCTTGCCGATGGTGCCCGGCGTGGGGTCGGCCGCCGGGCGTTGCTCTTGCTGGGCGACTACTTCCACTACGACAATCCGCACGGGCACACGACCAAGGGCACCCCGCTTGACCGGGATGGGCGGGTCGAGAAGATGATTCGTGCCGGTGCCGATGTCCTGTTCGATATCATCGACGCCGCCGCCGATGTCCCAACGGATGTGATTCTCGTTCCCGGCAATCACGATGCGGTGCTGACTGTTGCGTTACGGCAAATCTTGACTAGCCACTTCCGCCGTGATAGCAGGGTTCGAGTGGATACTGGCGGCACGAGTCGCAAGTACATCGAGCATGGCAGGTGCTTGCTCGGGATGACGCACGGAGACAAGGCCCGCAAGCGTCTGGGCGAGCTGATGGCGGCTGAGGCTCCGGCGGCGTGGGGCAGGAGCGTGTACCGGGAGTTCCACACCGGACATCTGCATAGCGTGGCTGAGGTCCAGACCATCGGCGGCGTGGTCATCCGGACCGCCCCGGCCCTCTGTCCTCCGGACGGCTGGCATGCGCAGGAGGGCTATGTCGGTGCGCCCCGGGGGATGGAGAGTTACTATTACCATGCGGCAGGGAACCTGCTCGGCATGACCATGTCCAGCCCAGACGGAGGGAAAGATGGCGAGAAAAACAAACGTCTTCACCAACCGTAAATCCAGCGTCTCAATCCACCGCAATGGATTGACCATCGAGATTGCCGACATCCCCGCCGTGGACGCAGGGCTCGTGGCAAAGGAACTGATGGATGTGGTGCGCCAGCTCCAGCGCGCCGGGTACGATGAGCTGGTCTTGGATGCTGGCGGGGTCCACGGCAATCACTTCGAGGTGCCTGACGAGGTGGACGGAGATGACTTCGTCTTGCCGCCAGAGGCACGGCGCATCGGGTTTGTCAAGTGAGGCTCGTCATTCCGTATGACCTGCTGGCCCGGGATAACGAGCGGATTGGGGGCATGATTCGTGGTCGGCTTCTGCTCTCGCAGAAGTATCGGCGCAAGAAGGATGCGGCACGAATCGCGGCAATGGCCCAGTATCGCGGCAAGCCGCTCGAAGGCGACCTCGTTCTGACAGGGGTGGCGTATTGGCCTGACCGCCGGAGGCGGGACCTGATGTTCTTTGTCAAGGCTCTGCACGATGCCCTTGAAGGCGTGTGCTACCTCGACGATGTCCAGTTGGTCGAGGTACAATACAAAAAGGGGGGCATCGACAAGGATGCCCCCCGGGTAGAGGTGGAGATTCGTTCGGCTACGCTGGCTCAATCCGAAGAATCGTTATTGGCTCCCTCGCCACAGCCTTGACGATTTCATGCTCGTCGGTGGCGGAGATGGTCAAGACAACCTCGCCCTCGTCTTCGTCGTCCAGCCTTGCCCACACTCGGAATCGCATTAGCACACCTCCAGGGAAGCGGTTGCCTGTTGCCGGAGGACGGAGACCATATCGTCTGCGCCGAGGATATCCGAGCCGCCCTCGTACTTGAGGACGGCGTGGATGGGGGAGCGGATGACTTCGTGAACCTTGCGCCATCCGGTTTCATCATCGACTAGCACAAGGTCTCCGACCTGTACGTCCAGTCCTTCGACTACGCGGTGGATGGGCAGGGCTTGCATTACAATCCCTCGACGGAGAAGGGGAGGAGCAGGGTTCCGGGTTCACCTTGTGACTCTGCAACATGGGTTCCAGCGGCAATATTGGCAAGGGCCCGTTGGAACATCGCGTCCTTTGCCCGGATTCGCGCCGCTTCGTCCGGGCAGAGCAAGGCATCGGCAAGTTCGGCGATGACATGCATCGGAGACATGGTCTCCTCGTCTCTGGCGATTGCCGCCACGACCGCACCTCCGGCGAGGGATTGCCGGAAGGAGGTCACATGCTCTGGCGGGGTGTCCTCCGGAAGCCCCTTGCTGAACGAGTCGTTGATGTACTCGTAAATCACGCCGCACACATTCAAGGTGCGCTCGTCCATCCACTTGCCATTCAAGGCGGTGGTAATCTCATCGAGTCTGCTTGCCACGTTTCCGTCCGGGTATGGGTTTGACAAACTGGACCTGCTCCATCCATGCAATCAGAATGTTCCGGGCTTCATCTCGGGTCAGCCCAAACTTCGCTTCCAGCTCTGCACCAGCGGCGTACATGTTGACCTTGCCGCTGGCACGGAGCTTGTCGAGAAAGGTGAAGTGTTTTTTGGTCATCACTCGCCGTGGATTCCCTTGCGAATGTTGTCGAGGGCTTGCTTGGTCAGCGCCAGCTTCTCCTCTGGAGAGAACATGGCACGGAGGATGGTGTGAGACATCGTCTTCGGAGTGTCCTTGTCCTCGTCCCGGGCAATCGCCGCGATGACGGCCGCCGCCCGGATGGACTTCGCCAGTGTGGGATTGAGTTCTCCCTCTTCGTCGATGCCGTAGCTGTTGCCATCCTCGTCCTTGATTTCCGCAAGGTCGAGGGCAAACACGGCGGACAGCATTGATTCCGCTAGTGTGGCAAGGGCCATTGAGGCCAGCTTCGTGGTGTCGTCCGGCGTGAAGTCTTTCAGTGCTTCGACAAACTCCTTGGCAATGTCCCGCTCGCTGTCCGGAGTGGTCAACTGGGCCAGCACTTCGTCGATGTTCATGCATCCTCCCGG
>DAIRSS010000016.1:0-17701 GCA_036804285.1 Ilumatobacteraceae bacterium | reverse complement strand
TGTCCGGAGTGGTCAACTGGGCCAGCACTTCGTCGATGTTCATGCATCCTCCCGGGTGGTATAGTAGTGGTCGAGTGCCTCGGTGATGGCCTTGCGGAGCATCTTCAGGTAGGTGGTCGATTGCATGGGAATCTCGACGCAGTTCTCTCCGCTTTTGTCATGAATCCGAAGCATGCATTCGCCCGGATTGTCGGTGAGAATGACGCCGAGCTTCAGGGTGTTGGCAAACAGGGTGTATTCCATACATCCTCCGTGTGGGGTTAGGCGAAAAACGGGATGAGGTGTCCGAGGATGAGCGGGATATCCTCGTCGTGCAGGGCGATGGTCTCTCCTTCCGGATTACTGGCGACAGCGATGAGATTGCCAGCCAGATGGACTCCGTCCGTGGCCCGTCGATAGTAGCACGGGAGTCTGTCCATCAGGCCGCTATCGTTGCAGTAGATGTCGATGCTGGTCCCGGGGCGGGAGGAGGGAATGCGGAGGGCTGTCTCGATGTACCCATCGACAACCTGTTGCATCTGTTCGAGGGTCGGGACCCCGTCGTGTAGACGGAGTCCCTGCTCGGTGAGCGTGGCGTACATTAGTTTTCCCACTCCTCTTCGAGGGTGTAGTCGGCCCCATCCATGTCGTCCTCGTCGGCTTCCTCGCGGACTTCCACGTTGTCAATCTCCGCATCCCGGTAGTCGGCCTCGTCGCAGTTGTATTCATCGACGGCCTCGGCAAACTCATGGGAGTTCTCGGAGAGGTAGTCCTCGACGCTGTCCTCCGGAACGCTCATGGGGATGGCGACTTCGAGGCGACGGGTGAACGTGGCTTCCCGGGTGACGTAGACCTCGACCATCCGAAACTTGCCCGACATAGCATCCTCCTTGGGGTAGTGTGGCGTGATTGCCACGATTGAATGATACAACGGGTCCAGCAATCTGTCAAGCCCCAGCTACGCTTCCTGCGTAACGCTCGGGGATGTGGTCGTGTGGTCCTGCGATGCGTTGGTGTAGCGTGACGGCGTTGGCGATGTATGTGCCGGGGGCTTGTAGCTCTTGCCAGTGCATCCCGAAAAGGAAATCAAGGACGGAGTCCACCTGATTGCCAGCCAGCTCCTTGCTGTCGGCATCGACATGAAACATCACGGGAACGGAGTATCGCATAGGTCCGGGGGTTAGGCCGCGACCGGGAGTTCCCCGGTCACGGCGTGGAGGGTGGCGCGGATATTCTTGATTGCCGACTTCTGGTCGTATGCCTCGCCGATGATGATGCTATCGGAGGGGAGAAGGCCAGCGGCTTCGAGCTTGCGGACGGAGAGAGTCATCTCACCGACCGACATCCGGGGATTGCCGAGACCACATCCGACCTCGGTGGGGGTGCGGACAATCATCTCGAACCCGATAGTGCGGAAGACTCCGGCGTGGGCAAAGACGCTGGCAATCTGGTCGATGCGGAGCGGGTCTCCGGCGCGCTTGGCGACGATGCCAGCGAATCCGATAGTGTCGCTCCGCGGCTGGTAGTTGTTATTGCCACCGATGATTTCGCACTGGTATCCGGCATTCTCCAGAATGTCAGCGGTCACCACGATTTGGATGCCGTTCCAGAACAGCTCCTCCGTGGTCCGGTTGCAATGCCCGCCGAAGGCTCCGACGAGGGTGACAATCTTGGAGCCGTTGGTCCGGACCCGTCCGGAGGACTGAAAGGCAATATCCCAGTCTCCCCGGAGGGCGCGGTCGGTGCAGAGGCTGTCGCCGCTGTCGCCCCAGACGGGGCGTTGCCGGATGGCCTCGACGGCGGCAATCGTCCCTTCAAGGGAGAGGGAGACAGCGGAGCCCTTGTCGGAGCCCTCTTGCCAGCCGTAGTCGGTCAGGTCGGTGGCGTCCTTGAGGGAATGGAAGCCCATCCGGAAGGATGCATTGCGGCGGTAGCACTCGTCGGTGACTTCGCCGTCGGCGGTGGTGACGTTGTACTCCGGGATGGGGTGGTTGCGGATGGCGGACAGGTCGGAGTAGTCCGCGATGATGGCGGCAAACTTCTTGGCGCGGTCGGCAGAGCCGTCGTGGTGGGTCTGAATCATTGTGGAATCCTCCGGATTAGGCGATGCCGCAGAGCTTGCGGTCAGCATCGTTCCAGTTGGCGGTGGCGACCTTCAGGGCCTTCGGGAGGGAGTCTCCGACGGCGAGGACAAGGGTGCGGACCATCCGCAGGGTGCGGGTGCCGACGATGCGGCGGAGCTTGTGGTCGGCAACCTTCTTGCGAAGCTCCAGCACGGCGTTGCGAATCTCGTCCTCCGGACAGAGCGTCTTCTCCAAGTCGGCGTCATAATCCATCGTCTCGATGACGAAGCGGTCGATGGTTGCGCCGTCCAGCGCATTGCGTCCGACGTAGACCTTGTCGGCTCCGGTGCCAAGGGTATTCATCGACCCGATGACGACGGTGTCGGGGTGACGATTGACCCGCTCCCCGGAGGGGAGATACATCCAGCCATTGGCGAGGAAGGCATTGAGGACGGTGACCACGGAGGGGTCGCCGTTGTCTAGCTCGTCGAGGAGGACAACGCCGCCGGAGCGGTAGGCTCGGATAGCCGGGGACTCGACGTAGGACTCCGTCCCGCTGGCAATGTTCGGGACGATGCGACCGAGAAGCTTCGCTTCGGACATCCCGGGGCTGAAGGACAGCGCGGCGAAGTCAAGGTTGAGGACCTTTGCAACTTGCTCTGCAAGGTAGGTCTTGCCGGACCCTGCCGGACCGATGAGGAGGACGTTCTTGTCGGAGACCCCGGCGGTGATGAGCTTGAGGACCCGCTTGAGGAGCTTGTGCGGCGTCCCCTCGACCTTGACCGGGGGAAGGTCCTTGACCTTGACGATGACCTCGGAAGCCTTGCCGGGCATATCCTTGACCTTCTGGTCAACCGCCTCGGCGATGGCCTTCTTCAGCATCTCGACGAACGAATCCATACCGGAGGTAGCCTCTACCGGGGTCGGGGTGGACTCTACAGCGTCTTCCGTAGAGCCTACGGCTCGGTTCTTGCCGAACGCCTTGCGCTCTCCGTCGATATGGGCGAAGTGGGGCTTGCCGGGGATTGAGGTGTAGTCCGAAGGACTCAAGCGAGTCTTGTACCGCTCCGTCGTATTGGGGTTGATGGTCTCGACGGAGATATGCCCGTCGCCGTGAATCTCCGTGACATCGCCGTAGGTGACTCCGTCGCGGATGAGGGTGTCCGAAACAATCTTGACTCGCTGACCGATACGCATACTTCCTCCGATTGGGTTGTGGCGACGACCCTATTGCCGCCGCCGATTGAATGATACAACACCTACCCTACCCCAGTCAAGTAGTATGTCTACTTGACGGGGGTACTTCTAGCGGTAGAACGTGATTCTGGGGGTTGCCTCCTTTCCGTTGAATGTGCCTGTCTCGATGAGAACATCCCCTGGAGCGGGGGTCCAAGCCTCCGGCTCACCCGTGAATCCGGGCGCACCGCCCACCGGGATGTCGATGGGCTTGCCGGAGGCCGTGTAGGCGGCGTACAAATGCCGCGACCCGCAGCTCCAATAGGAGTAGAGCTTGACAGGGCTCCCAGAGGGAGTCTCTGCGAGGTAGCACTTCCGCTTGCGGGTGCCGACCCTCTGAAGGAGGGCCTGAATGTGCGGCTCGAACGGGGCGGAAACGAGGGTGGCTCGCATTGTCTAATCCTCCGGATTAGTTGAAGAGGTGAAGGTCGGCGTCTGTCATCGGGCTGATAGTGCAATCCACATATTCCATCCCGCCGATTGTCGCCTCGATTTCGCTCTCGTTGGTGATGGATGTCCAGTTGAGGCTACTGGAGTCTTGGTGGTCCTCGAAGGCCAAGACTGGCAACATTGCCTCCCCAGAGGGGAGGTGTATGTATCCGTCGCAGAGTTCCGCGCCTTCTGGGATGTCGATGGCGACCTTCAGGGTGATAAGGACAGACTTTGGCATTGGCAAATCCTCTGGATTAGGCGTGAAGGCGGGTGATGTGGCTCTCTGGGGTCGAGCGGAGCTTGCGAACGCTGTCGAGTGTCACGGCGCAGTCGGCATCGCCGACCAAAGCCTGCCAGTCCCAGCTATCGATGTCGGTCTCATCGACGGAGTCGATGTGTGTGAGGGTCAGCGTCACCTGAAAGGTCTTCATAGCCATTGGTAAATCCTCTGGATTTAGGGGTGTGATGGGCTTGACGTAAGTGATAGAATCACTTACTTTGCGGCGTCGAGGAGGGGATTCTCGTGCAGAAAGCGGTCGTGGAGAGCCTTGTAGTAGATGCTCTCGAAGGGGGCGGCAGGGTCCTTGAGGATGCCAGAGGCATCGGCGATGGCCTTGGTGAGCTTTTCGGTGTCCTTCGACCGGAGGGCGGCGTAGACTTCCTTCGGAAGCTTGATAGTGCCCTTCTCGGCCTTCTCCCGAAGGGACTTGGCGGCAACTCGGAGGGCCTCATCCGGCTTCTCCGAAGCCTTCACGGGGGGCTTCTTCGAAGCCTTGACGGCGGGCTTGACCTTCTCCGAAGGTTGACGCACGGCCTTCTCCGAAGGCTTGGGGGAGGTCTTGATGGGCGGTCCGAAGGAGCGGAAGTCCACGGCGAAGCCGTTTTCTGCGGCGAAGGTCAAAGCCATCTTGATGGCTTCGCGGGGGGCGTTGGCGTCGATTCGAACGAGCATTGGTCAGTCTCCGGCAAGGGTGGCGTCTTTCGGTGGCCGATTTGCCGCCGATTGACGATTGAATGATACAACGGCAAACTACCCCCAGTCAATAGTAGTACTACCACTATTGACGGGGGGTAAAAACCGAAGAGAGGCCGAACCGGAGGGGTCGTGGGGGATGCGATGATGCGTGGAACTACCCCGGGTGAAGTCCTGCACGGAGCTGAAGCTCCCCGCGAGGACTCGGCGCCCCTGCGTGAATCCCGCGCCACGGCTTCGCCGTCCCGCGAGGATTGGGGGGAGGGGGAAGACTGGGAAGAGGGTCGCGTGGAATCCCCCGCCGGGACTTCGTCCTCCCGCGAGGATTTACGGGAAACCGGGACAGGTGGTACAAAAGTCCCAGCAAAGCTGGGGCGACCCCGAACCCTCGATAGACTGGCAATCGTGAAGCAAGTTTGTCGAGCTATCTCCAAAGGAGATAGTGTGAAAGACGCTTGCCGGGAGGTCGGGATTCGAGCCGCTAGGCTCCACGAGTGGGTGCGTGAAGACTCCGTCTTGGCGCAGGTATACGCGCGAGCGAGGGAGCAGCAAGCCCATTCCCTTGCCGAGCGCGCCATCGCGGTATCGCGGGAAGCTTACGGGCGGGATACGGCGGGCGTGCAGGCGGCAAGGCTGGAGGTCGACACGCTGAAGTGGTACGTCTCGAAGATAGCCCCGAAGCTCTACGGGGAGCGACTGACCATCGAAGATGAGGGCGAGAAGGTCATCCGGGTCGTCTTCGAGGAGGCCGTCCCTCCGGGACGACAGGCCGTCGAGGCAGACTGGGAGCCGCTGGATGGCTAGCACACGGCGACGCAGGAAGCCGGAGGCTACGCAGGACGCCGCGCCGCGTGAGACGGGGAGGACGGAGGGCGGACCACCCAGTTCTCTCGCACGCGCTACTACACCACCATCTCAGCAAGCGTCTAGTCCCCAGAAATCTGGCTCCGTAGTTCTCCCCGGGTTACACGAGGGCCAGAAAGCGGTGGAGGCGATGTTAGACGAGCGGCGGTTTGTGGCGTTGATGTGTGGGCGGCGGTGGGGAAAGACCAAGTATGGGGTTCGCCGGGCCGCCGTGATTGCCTTAAACGGGGGGTCTGTGGGCTGGTTTGCCCCGACCTACAAGATTGCGGGTGAGGCGTGGCGTGAACTGGTCTCCCGCCTCTCTCCTGCCGCCCTGCATATCCACCAAGATGACAAGCGGATTGAGTTGAAGGGGGGTGGGACGGTAGAAGTCTGGACCATGGATGCCCCCGACCCCGCCCGTGGTCGCCGATACAACTTCGTGGTGCTTGACGAGGCGGGTATTGTCAAGGGACTGCTGGGTATCTGGCAGGCCGCCGTCCGCCCAACCTTGACCGACTTCCGTGGGAAAGCCCTGTTTCTGGGCACCCCCAAGGGCCGCTCTGGGGAATACGCACGGCTCTTTGCAAACGCTGAACGCGGGGAAGACGGCTGGGGCGCTATCCGGGCTGAAACGATTGACAACCCGTGGATTGACCCCGAAGAAATCGCCTTGGCCCGCAAAGAGCTACCCGAGGAGATTTTTAATCAAGAGTACCGGGGCATCCCAGCGGACGACGGCGGCAATCCCTTCGGCCTAAAGGCCATCCAAGACTGCCTGACCCCACTTTCTAAAAATACTCCGGTTGTATACGGTATTGACTTGGCTCGCGCAGCCGACCATACCGTGGTCATTGGACTTGACGCCTATGCCGTGGTGTGTCATGTCGAGCGGTGGCAGGCCCCGTGGGTAGACACGCGCCGTCGGATTTTCCAGATGGTAGGCTCTACACCCTGCGTGGTAGACGCTACCGGCGTGGGTGACGCCATTGTGGAGGACTTGCAGACCATGGGCGTCCTTGCCACGGCCTTCAAGTTTACCCAGCCGTCCAAGACCCTCTTGATGCAACGCCTGATTACGGCTATCCAAACCCGGTTTCTGGGCATTGCCAACGAAGGCTGGCTGGTGGGGGAGCTGGAGATGTTTGGATACACCCATACCCCCAACGGCGTCCGGTATGAAGCCCCGTCCGGCATGCACGACGACGGCGTCATGGCCTTAGGGCTGGCCCTGTATGGCTGGGACCGCGTCCAATGCGCCAAGCCCACGGCTATTCCGGCTGTCATTGCCGTTGATGACCCGGCTATTGCATTTGCCAGCGATTCCACACACCTTTCCCAGCGCTGGGACTCCCAACTTCCCGAAGGATGGTAAGACATGCCGAATTACAGCAATAAGACAACCGGGGCTATTGACGCGAACGGCGAAATTGTATCACACGCCACGCGCTTCCTTGCCCCGGGTGTCATTTCGATTCAGGTCACCGGAACGTTTACCGGCACGATGGCGCTTGAGGCGTCACTGGACGGACAGACGTTTGACGCTCTGCAGATGGTGGATGTGTCCAGTGTGCATGGAAATAGCCCGGACACGCACACGACCGTTACTGCCCCGCACTTGCTTTGCACAAACGGGTTTGCCTTGGCCTATGTCCGCGTTCGCGCCACGGCGTGGAGCAGCGGCACGGCAAACATCACGATTGTTACGCTCAATGGCTGACCTGATTGCCGCACTTGCCGATGTGCTGTGGCCGATAACGTGCTACGCTATCGCCGACATGATTCGGAAAGAGTGGCAAGGCAAGCACAAGCCTGCAGCAGAAGCGGAAGTGGTGGTGCCGGACGACTTGATGGCGTATGCCATGTCACATAGCGAGCAATGGGCGCAAGAAGATGCACTGCGCGCCATCCAGCAGAGCTATGAGCAATGGAAGGACTGGAATCGCGTGCGGGCCGCTATGGGCATTGGGAGAATAGACTAATGGCAAACCCCCCGTTGGATGATGACGCGCTTGGCGCGCTAAACTTTGCGGCGTTTCTGGATATGCCAGAGGACGCCGAAGAAACGCCCAACGAAAAGGTTGCGCCAAACGCCCCGACGCCGGACGGCGTGAACAAGGCGGAGCAGCGAAAGGCCATGATGCGGGCGCTGTACGGCGATGACTTCCCGCTTATTCACGATGAAACTGATGACGCGGCGTGGTCGCGATGGGCACGGCGACTGTGGGCATCGCGCCGAGCGGCCGTGTCGAAGCACATGTACCTGATTCAGCGCAACCGCATGATGCGGTCGGGCAATCAGTGGGTGTCCTCCTCCAATGGCGCGCCGTGGGCGGAGCCGCCGCGACCCAAGGAAGCCGCTCGGGTCGTTTATAACCTGATTGACAAGGCGCTCGACCAGCGCCTCCAAATCCTGACGGACCAGCGCCCCGGCTTTTCCATCTCTCCGGCCACGCAGGACCCCGACGATAAGCGCAAGGCGTATGCGCGCCAGCTCGCATGCGAGTTTCAGTACGAGCAGATGGCAATGGCGCAGAAGGCCCGGGAGAGCGAGTACTGGGCGCAGACCGACGGCGTGAGCTTCTGGCATTTGTTCTGGAACCCCGATAAGGGGCCGTGGGACGAGCGGATGGGCGAGAACGGCGAGGCCGTCCCGATGGGCGATTTGGACTGCCGCGTCCTGCGTGTTGAGCAGGTGCGCGTGAGTCCGGAGGCGACAGCGACGATTCCGCCATCATGGATGGTGATTCGAGATGTTATCCCAAATGCCGAGGCCGTAGCGCGGTGGGGGTACATTGGCGCGCAGGCGTCTGATACGATGGAGTATGTGGGCACATCCAATCAGGATGTGCTGGTGGGTGGCTCAGAGTTCAACGAAGATTGGGTTTTGAGCTATACGACGGTGGGTGAGGGCGAACGGCTACGAGACACCGAAACGACTGAGCGATACACTGTCTATCTGGCGCCACAGCCCGACATCCTACCAGCGGGCCTTGAAATCGTCGTAGTTGGCGACAAGGTCGTGTTTGGCTATACCGACTTGCAGTTTGGCGTCATCCCGGTGGTCCGGGTTCCTGATGGGTCGTCTGACCCGTCGTACTATCCCCGGCCCATTATGGAGCAATGGATTGATTCGCAGGTCCGCATTAACGCCTTGCTGTCCAAGTGGGTCGAAAATATTCGCGTGAACTCGGGCGGACGATTCTTTGCTCGCCCCAATACGGTCGTGACCGAGACGTTCTTGGGCGGCGTGACCTCGATGATTGAAGTCAAGGGTGCTGGAGGGTTGTCGGACAGCATCCAGCCGTTCAATGGGTTTTCTGTTGGCAATGATGTGAAGGAAGCGCTGGCGCTAGAGAAGTCTGCCTTTGAGGACGCCTCTGGCTATAACGCGGTTTCTCGCGGTCAGGTCACGGGCGAGTCGGGCCGGGCCATTATTGCCAGCCGCGAACAGCTAGAGCGCGTGTTTGCGCCGCCGGTGCAGGCCCTTGCGCAAGCGTTTACCGACTGGTGCAAGGTGTCGCTCGCAATTATGGCGTGGGGCTACGATTTGCCGCGTTCGCTGGGCACGGTTGGCCGCTCGCGTCCAGACCTTGCCCGCGATATCACTGGACAGGACCTTGACGGCGCCATTGATGTGAAGGTTGAACCGGCAACGATGATGCCGATGCCGCTCAGCTTCCGGCTATACATGCTTGACAACTGGGTCCAGTCTGGGGTTATTGACATGAAGGAATACCGGCGTCGGCAAATGTTTGCCGTAACCCGGGATATCTCGACGCCGGACGAGGACCAAGAGGCACGGGCGCGCCGCATTAGCGATGCTTTGCTGCGCGGCATGGATGTGCCTCCGATTCGGTGGCAGGACAACGAAGCGATTCATCAGGATGTGCTGGAGCGCGACATCATTCTTCAGGACGACCTCCCGCAAGCGGTTATTGCGGCGGCGGAAGAGCGGTGGATGGCGCTGGCGCAGCAGGCCCAGCAGAAGCTGGCACAACAGCAGGGTCCGATGCCCGGTATGCCGAGCGGCATGCCGGAGGGAGGACAGGGCGAAGCGGGTGCAGCCCTTAATGCATCCGCCCTCCCACAGGGTCAAGTTCCGCTGGCCGCTGCGAACCCGCCCGTTGGCGCCGCCCAAATCGTATCTCAGATTCTGGGTGGTACTCCCGACGCCGAGCAGGCCGCACGAGTCCGTGAGACGCAGACCATCTCGTAAGGAAGCCCATGGCACAGTTTCAGGACGACATCACGACGGAAATCGACAGTGTCACCGCCGATGTGATGAAGCAGTTCGTGAGTGACACCCCCGATGAGACGCCCGACGATACGCCCGCGCCTGAGGCCGAGGATTCCTCGAACCCTGACGCAAGCGCCGACGAGGAGTCACCTGAGGAGGAATCTTCGGAAGCTGAGGCGGAAGAGTCCGAGGAAGCCGAAGAAAACGCCGAAGAGGAGTCGGAGGAAGAGTCGCCCACGTTGCCCGATGGCATGGTGGCCGTCCCTACTATTACGGACAAGCTGGTCACCGAGTTTGTCGTCAAGGACAATGCGGGGGAAGAGGTTGAGCCCCCGGCCTTGATGATTGAATACAAGGCCAATGGCAAGGTGCGGAAGGACCGTCTGGACCAAGTCGTCAAACTGGCCCAATTTGGTGTGTACAATCAGGAGCGCGAGCAGAACCTCTTGTCCCAGCAGGAGGAGATGACCAAGGAGGTCGAGTCCATCACCGAACAGTTGGAGGTCCGCGAGGACCAGTTGCGCCGACTGCTAGAGGATGAGGAGGCGTATCTCAAGGTGCGCGAGCGCTACTTGCAGGAAAACGCCCCGGAGAAGCGGGTCGAGCGCGCCGAGTCTGAGGTCAAGGAAATCAAGAATCGGCAGGCGGCAGAGCGGCAGCAGGCGCAGGCGGAAAAGTTTTATACGGGAGCCGTGGTTCCTGCCCTAGAGCAGATTGCCACGGATTACCCTGAGGTCGATATGGACGAGGTGACGGCGCAGTTTAGCGCGGCCTTGGTCCCCGTCATGCGCAATGGGGTCGTTCCGCCGGAGATGTACCCGCAGGTCGAGCAGTATATCGAGACCGTCCTTCGGGAGTGGGCGGAACAGAAGCACACGGCTCGCGTCCAACGCTATAACGGCGAAAAGGCAAAGGCCGAGAAGGAAGCCGAGGCAGCCAAGGTTGCGGCAGCTAAGGCCAAACGGACAGCGGCGACCGCCGTGCGTCCGGCCACCCGGTCGGGAGCAACACCGACCAAATCCACTAAACCCAAGGCTAACATGTCGGTTGAGGACGCTGAAGAAGACGCTCTCAGCTCTGTGTTGGCATCACTTCGTACTTAGGACTAAACAATGCCTGCTCCAGTTGTTATTTCCGACAGCGAGCTTACTGGCCTGCTCAAGAACGTCTACAGCCAGTACCGCGTGAAGGTGCAGAACCTCGTGACCCCGCTCCTTGCCCAGCTCCAGACGGCGAAGGCGGGCGGCCCCCGCAACATGCGGTGGGGCGGCAACGGGGTGTATTTTGATGTGGTTGTTGGGCGTCCGGCGGGTGCCGTGTTCTCCACGAACGGCTACTTCCCGAGCGACACGACCGCGACCGAGCGTCAGGCCAACGTGGGTGTGGTCCGCGCCTACACCACCCGGCAGATTGACGGGCTGGCGTTTGCGGGCACCCGCTCCAAGGAGGCCGCGTTCGAGACCATCGCCAAGAAGACGATGGAGGAAATCCGTGAGGCGTCGAGCCAGCTCATGCAGCAGGCGCTCCACAATAAGCCGGATGGCGTCATGGCCCTTATCGGGACCAGCGGCGTGACCAGCACCACTGAGATTGTCGTTACCTCGCCCTATGGCGTGGCTAGCGCTGGTCAGGGTGGCCTGCTCCTTACCATCGGCGACAGCATCGCGGTCCTTAACGGGTCCACGAACGCCGTCCGTGGTCGGGCGCAGATTACGAACCTCACCAACTCTGGCGACAACGCGACCCTGACCCTTGGGACCGCTATCGCCTCGATGGCTGATGGGGACAAGATTGTCAAGCTCACCTCGAATACGGCTGATGCCTATTCGACGACCTATGCCATGAACGGTCTCATCAACATCACCAACCGTGGCGGGTCGTATGCGGACCTCCATGGCATCTCGGCGTCCACCTACGCTATCTGGAATGCGGTCCAGATGAGCGCTGGCACGGACACGCCGGATGTGAACCAGCCGACTGAGTCGGATATCTGGGACCTTATCCAGCTTATCGCGGCGCGGTCGGGCAAGGATGCCTCGAAGCGTCCGGGCGAGTTCCTGCTCATGACGACCCCGGGCATCGCGAAGAAGCTCATGGAGTCGATGGTCGCCCAGCGCCGGTTTACGGCTGGTGAGATTGCGACCACCATCAAGGGCGGCTACAAGGCAGTCGAGATTTGCGGCATTGCCTGCGTGACCGACCCGTACGTTCCTGCGGGCACCATCTACCTCATCCATGTCCCGTCCCTCTCGTGGGTGGACGCCAAGGATTGGGGCTATGTGGAGTTCGAGGGCGCCGGGCCGTGGCGCTGGCTGCAGGGCCGCGATGCCTTCGAGACGACCTATTCGTGGTACGGGAACCTCGCGTGCCTCCAGCGCAATGCGCACGGGAGCATCACGGGGTACACCGACACGAAGCGCTACACTCACGTTGTCTAACCTCTGACCGTGCGGGGTGGGGTTTCGGCCCCACCCCCCATGGAGGACTCTCATGGCTTTCAATTTCTTTCGCCCAAAGCCCGGGCGGTTTGGGGTGGCCTCGACGCTTCTGGTCGGGCGCTGCAACGCTACCATGGCGAACGGCGTCATCTACAGCTTCGGTTCGCACCCGGCGAAGTGCGTCATTAGCCGGGCGGTTGTGTCCGCTGGGACGGTTCCGGTGTCCAATGCCGGGACTATCACTGGCGTCCTCCAGAAGTACGACGCCTCCGCGAATGCGGCGGTGCCGCTCACGGCGAGCGTTAACCTTGAGACGCTGGTTGCGCATGAGGGCACGGCAGTCGCCCTCCTGACCACCCTCACGGACGCTCAGAAGACCCTTGACACTGGTGACACCCTGCGGTTCGTCATCACCAGCGGAACGGTTGATACCCAGCCGGTGGACCTTATGGTCAACACCGAGCTTCTGGTTCTTGAGTAATATCAGTGAGCGTTATACTTTATAACGCTTCCGGCAACCCCGAGCCGTCGCCTGACATTCAGCGGCGGCTTCGGGCGCTGGACCACCGGCTATTTCTGGAGTTTTTGCCAGATTTTGCCAAGCACTGGGCGGTCAAGTGCCGGTGGAGAGAAAATGACAGGCGCTGGGAGCGGGTCCGGTCGGGGGCAATTGGCGAGACGCAGGCGGCTGACATCATTGGCTGGCTGCCGGTAGATTGCTCTGTGGACGAGGCTCCGGCGTATTTGGAGCGAGCGTTGGGTATCTTTAGTCAGAAGTCGGCGGACCGTGTCGCATTTGATGTGGAGCGCTGGAATGCGGTAGGCGTGCAGGAGCAGCAGTTTAACGATGCGTTGCGGGACTTGGATGCCAGTCAGTACGGGCAGGCTGAGGACCGCGTGACTGGTCATAGGACGCGGCATGTAATCGCGTAAGGGGGATGGGGTGGCTGCACTGACGATTAACCAGCTTTTGACCCAAGTGCGCCGTATGATGGACGCCGTGGGGAGCGACCGCTGGTCGGATGCTGAGCTGGCGGACACGCTGAGCTACGTCTATGACGCCGAGTGGAGCCGCCTTTTGCAGGCCGCTCCATACTATCGGTTCCAGTCCATCGCCCTGACGACGGCCACGGCAGGGACCTTCCCGCTCTCGTCGCTCAACACGGGAGCTGGCAATAGCCAAAAGAACTTCTTCCGCATTCTGTCAATTAACGACGGAAACGTGGAGTATTCCGAGACGCGGTATCAGGATGTGCCGCTGGGGACAACCTCGGCATACATGCCCTATCTTCGCAAGTTCTACTATCTGGCCGGAACGAACTATCAGATTCTTCCGACCGGGGCGGTGGCGCTCAATGTCGTTGTCAACTACAAGCCCACCAGCCTGCGAGACTATGTCGATGACGGGGCGACCGACAAGTGGGACATCCCCATTGACTGGCCGGAAAACAGCGAGCAGTTGCTGGTGTATGAGACGGCGGCGCGGTCTTTGATGAAGGGCGGCGAGAGCATCGCAACGGCAAATACGTTCTTGCAGATGGCAAATGGCGAGCGAGCTGACTTCCTTGACGAGGCGCGCCGCCGGACCATCAATCCGACCCGGATGTCCTATTCGGACATTGCGGCTGACTGGAGCGGCTGATGCGCGACGGGCAAGCCAGTTTTGCCGGAGGTCTCAATACCGTCTCGGACGATATTGCCCTGCAACCCAATCAGGTGCGGCTGGCGCAGAACGCCCGGCTTACCGATTACGGGGCCATTATCAAGCGGTATGGGAGCGTCAAGCTCGCTTCAGCGGCACTGCCCGCGCAGCCACGGAATGGGTTTAGCTGGTTCAAGGACAACGGGGATGTGCAGGGAATGGCCGTTGCCGGGACCACGCTGTACACCATTAACATGCTGTCTACGCCGGGCACAGCCACATGGACAGCTCAGTCCGGGACATTGTCAGGTGCCGTTGCGCCGAGCTTCGCGGCTTTCAAAAACACGGCAGGGGCAGATGTGGTGTTCGTTGCCGATGGCGGGCTGTTGAATTACTGGACGGGCAGCGCGCTGGTAACTGACGAGCCGGACACGCAAGATGTGACGTTTCTCAAGGTTCACAATCAACGACTTTGGGGCGCCGGGTCCGCCGCGTTTCCAGACTCCATCTTTTATTCGGCGCTGAATGACGGCCAGAAGTTTGCACATGACGGCGGTGGACAGATTGTGGTCCGCACGTTTGGAGATGAGAAGGTCATTGGGCTTGCCTCTGTGGGCTCCTCCCTGCTCATCTTTCATCGCCGTGGCATCTCTCGCCTCACGGGGTTCGGGCAGGACGACATTACCGTCCAGCCCGAAGGCGTGTCATCGCAAACCGGCACTATTGCTCCCCTCTCTATCGTCGAGGGAGATGGAGTCGCGTACTTCATCTCTGACCGTGGAGCATTTGCCGCCAGTGAAGGGCAGGTCGCTCCCCTAGGCACGCCGAATACTCCGGACCCCATTTTGCCGCTTGTGCGGACGCTGACAAGCACTACGCTTGCCAACGTTCGCGGTGTGCTGAGCCGCCGGACGCAAGAAGTCTGGTGGTTTATCCCGGGGTATGGGGTGTACGTCTACCACCTTGTCCTGCGGGCGTGGTCCGGACCATGGATTGGGGAGTACACCACGACCTCTTGCATGTGGCCGAGTGTAGCCGGAGCATCGTATGAGAGCTATGTCATTCGTGGAGACGCCAGTGGGCTGGTGACCGCATCTGACTACTACGGCTCTCACAGCGATGGGGCCGACGTTACAGACGGGAATAACGGAACGGACATCATTATGGCGGTCCAGCTCCGGCGTCTGTATTTCGGAGACGATGCGATTGCCAAGGGTTTTCGGTATGGCTATGTCACGGCAGCCCTTCCGGGCTCTTCCGGCTTGACCGTCAATTGGACGAGCAATTTTGGCACTTATCCCCGGAAAACCATTTCGGCCAGCGGTGGCGTGACATGGGATGCCGCCGGTGCCGTGTGGGATGCCGCTGGCGAGGTGTGGGATACGGTCAGCGGGTCGCAGAGCTATCGGGTGCAGATGTCCGGCTCTGGGTACTATGTCGATGTCACGTTGGGGCATGACGGGCTGAGCGAGCCCGTGGTCAGCGGTTTGAAAATTGACGGCTTTGTCTTAGGACGGAGGTAGTATGGCAACGGAAACAGGGAACCATCAAATCAGCGCCTTTGTGACCCCCACGACGGGGTCGGCGCTAGAGTCATCGGTCATTCGCACAAACCTGAATACGATTCAGGCGGCATATGTTGCGCATGACGCGGACCCGGGCATCCACCTCCAGTCCGGGACGTTGCCTGCTGCCGGGACTGCTGGCCGCAAGTGGGTGACGGCTACGACGGTCGGCGCTCGTGTCCAGTACAAGCTGAACTTTGATGACGGGACGACATGGCAGGAGGTGACGGGCCTGTCGTTTGCCGTGACCAACGGCCAGCCCGGCATCTACGATGCTGGAAATATCGGCACCGGACTGACCATCAATTGGAACAACGGGCCGATTCAGAAGGTGACGCTGAACCAGACCGGGCAGACGCTCAGCTTTTCCAACGCCGTAGCGGGAAGCACTTATACGCTTCTACTGGTGCAGGATTCCGGCGGCGGGAAGAGCGTGACCCTGACCGGGTGGGATTTTGGAGACAATACTCCTATTTATAACACCGGGGCAAACAAAAAAAATCTGGTGTCTGGCCTGTATGACGGCACGGAGTACTTGGCGGCGTTTGCCGTGAAGGGTGCGTGATGCTGGTCCCCCGGATGATGGTTTCTAGTGCCTATGGCTCGACGCGGATTGACTCCGTAACGGCCGTTAGCTCCCGCATCATGTCATGCGCGGAGTCGTGGCAGATTACCGTGTCGTGGGCGATTCACAACCCAAACAACACGTTATATTCCCTGACGCTGGTAAAGTTGTTGCCTGTGCCGCAAACAACCGTATTGACAAATCAGAACTGCGCGGCTGGCAGCTATGTATTTGACACGGGATTGTACGGAGATATTTCCGGGACGACGAATACAACAGAGTATCAGTTTGAGCTTCGTCTTGTCCAGCGTTCGGACAGTGCTGTACTGCAGAACCTTAGCAGCAACTCTGAGATTGAGCAGTGGACCGCTTGCCCGCCCTAAGCCATGGCTGTTGGTGACTACGACCTGAAGCCGTTTACGCTGCCCGTCGGGGATGTCAAGGACACCCAGACGCGCAACAACGACAACCTCCTGCGGGCAAAGTTTGTTGCCCATCAGGCGGATGTTGTCGCACATCCTACTTCCGGACTGCTTGCCAATCGTCCGGCCAGCACCGGCAGTTACGCCATTTACATCACCACCGATGGTGGGAATAACACGGCGTATATTGACCTTCCGTCTGGCTGGGCTTCATTTAGCGGCGCCGGTGTTATTGGGCCGACTGGTCCATCTGGCGTGGCTGGGGTCATGGGACTCCCCGGGCCGCAGGGAGCATCTGGGCCGTCTGGACCGCTTGGGCCGAGTGGCGTAGCTGGCGTCATGGGCCTGCCCGGCCCGATGGGACCTCAGGGCCCTACTGGCGTACAGGGTCTAACGGGGGCTACTGGACCGGCTGGCGTCATGGGCCTTCCGGGGGCTCAGGGAGCTGTTGGTTCGACCGGCCTACAGGGGGCTTCCGGGCCGACAGGTCCCAGCGGCCTTCCGGGTATCATGGGCTTGCCGGGGCCTCAGGGTGGAACGGGTTCAACCGGCCCTCAGGGAGCGAGCGGGCCATCCGGCCCTAGCGGCCTAGCTGGCATCATGGGTCTTCCCGGGCCTCAGGGGCCATCCGGTGCCCTCGGTCCGTCCGGTCCTACCGGACCAACCGGACCTTCTGGGCCGACTGGCCCGACAGGACCGCAGGGAGCCACCGGCCCACAGGGCACAACTGGCCCTACCGGCCTTCCGGGCATTATGGGCCTTCCCGGCCCACAGGGTCCGTCTGGGGCTATTGGGCCATCTGGGCCTACTGGCCCGACTGGGCCTTCTGGGCCTACCGGACCTAGTGGTTTACAGGGACCGACTGGTTTGCAGGGAACAACGGGACCAACTGGTCTTCCCGGGATTATGGGCTTGCCCGGACCTCAGGGGGCAGTTGGAGCGACTGGTGTCACCGGGGCTACTGGTCCTGCTGGGGCGACCGGTCTTACCGGGCAATCTGGCCCCACTGGCCCAAGTGGTTCCTTGGGGCCGACTGGACTTACAGGCGCCACTGGCCCCGCCGGTGTCATGGGACTGCCCGGGATTCAGGGGGCAACTGGCCCTACAGGGGCCGCCTCAACGGCTCCCGGCCCAACAGGGGCGTCCGGTCCTACCGGTTCTACTGGTCCTACCGGTTCTACTGGTCCTACCGGCCCTGCTGGCACTGCAGGTCCAACTGGTCCAACTGGCCCTGTTGGGGCGACTGGTCCCGCCGGTGCCTCGCCGTGGCTCTTGAGCGGGAGCAATACCTACTACAACGCAG
>DAIRSS010000015.1:0-28503 GCA_036804285.1 Ilumatobacteraceae bacterium | reverse complement strand
ACCGGCAATTCCACCACGAATCGTGCGCCGCGAATGCCGTCGGTGCGGTTCTCCGCCCAGATTCGACCGCCATGCAGGGTGACGTGCTCGAGTGCAAGTGCGAGGCCGAGCCCGGCGCCTTCCTGGCCAGAGCGTCGTCCGGCGGCACCGCCACGGGAGAAACGCTCGAAGATCTTCTCGGTCTCGCCTGCGATCAGACCCTCGCCATCGTCTTCGACGACGATCCACACGTACGACGGTGGAGTCGTGCCGTCCTCGGTCGTGACGTGCACCCGCGGAGTTCCTCCGCTGTGGACACGTGCGTTGTCGATCAGGTTGGCGATCACGCGAGCGAGTCTGCGTCGGTCGCCGTGGATCACCGCATCGCCGACCTTTTCGTCGGCGAGGATCTGCGTGCGGGGGAGACTGCTGACCGCGATGGCCTGACGGACGAACTCCACGACGCGCAGCGGTTCACGCACCAAGCGCACCACTCCAGCGTCGAAACGCGAGATTTCGAGGAGGTCTTCGACGAGGCTCTGGAAGCGAGAGACGTCACTGACGAGCAGGTCGAGTGCGGCCTGTGAGCGTTCCGAGAGTTCGTCGCGTCTCGCCTGCATCACCTGCGCCGATGCCGCGAGCGTCATGAGCGGTGACCGCAACTCGTGGCTCACGTCCGAGGTGAAGCGCGCGTCGCGTTCGGCACGCGACTGCAACGTCGCGACCATCTCGTTGAAGGCGGCGGTCAAGGCTTGTAGGTCCGGGTCGTCGGTTGGCTCGAGGCGTGTGTCGAGCCTGCCGTCAGCGATGGCACGTGCAGCTTGTGCGGCGTTCGCCAGTGGGCGGACTGCGCGTCGTGAGGCGAACATTCCGAGACCGATCCCGACGAAGGTCGTGAAGCCACCGGCGAGAAGCAGTGCGAGGCGCACGCTCGAGAGCGCGTCGTGGACTTCGCGCATCGGGTCGAGCTCGAAATAGGTGGCGTTCGCCCGTTCGAGTGGGATGCCGATCACGATTGCGGCCCGACCATTGCGCTCGATGGTCATCAGCGAGGGTGTGCGATCCGAGATGACTCGAGTCTTCAGCTGTGACGGGAGGATCGATTCGACGAAGTTCGATGATGAAGAGATCCAACGACCGTCGATGTACAGCATTCGCAGTGCCGTTCCGGCTTGCTCGAGGGCACCGACGACGTTCGTGCGGTCGTCGATCAGTTCGTTCTGGATTCTGCGGGCGTTGATGTAGGCCTGGTTGATCTCGGTGAGCTCGCGCTGGTTGACGAGGCTCGAGCGGGTGAAGCCGAAGGTCGACAGCGCGAGGATGATCGACAGGATCATCGATCCTGCACCGAAGATGATGAGGATGCGATTGCGCAGGCCGATGCGACGCGGAAGTGCGCGGCGAATGAGGCGGCGTGCGCGGGTGAGGCGGTATTTCGTCTGGCGCGGCTCGATGAACGTGCTGGTCACGACTCGAGGCGGTAGCCGAGCCCACGAACGGTCACCACGTGACGCGGGTTCGCGGGATCGGTCTCGACCTTCATGCGCAGGCGACGAATGTGCACGTCGACGAGTCGACCGTCACCGAAGTAGTCGTATCCCCACACCTTGTCGAGGAGCGACTCACGGCTGAAGACGCCACCTGGGTCGTTGGCGAGTTCGCACAACAACCTGAACTCGGTCTTGGTGAGGACGACTTCGTTCCCGGCGAGAAGAACCTTGCCCTCCTCGGGGATGATTTCGAGGTCACCGAAGACCATCTTCGAATGACCCGACGCGGCGGGTCGCACGCGGCGCAAGAGCGCGCGAATTCGCGCGGCGAGTTCCTTCGGTGCGAATGGCTTGGTGAGGTAGTCGTCGGCACCGGCTTCGAGGCCCGCCACCACGTCGTGGGTGTCGGCGCGTGCGGTCACCATCACGATCGGGACGTCGCTCGAGCGACGAATCGTCCGGCACAATTCGAAGCCGTCGATTCCCGGCAACATGATGTCGATCAAGACGACGTCGGCGGAGTTGTGGGAAAAGAGCGCGACTGCTTCCTCGCCGCTCGAGGCTTCATCAACGTGCCAGCCCTCGTCCTCGAGGGCCAACTTGACCGACGTACGGATGCGCTCGTCATCCTCGACGGTCAGTACCCGGATCCCCACGACCTCAATTGTTATCCGTTGGTGCGCTCGCGCGCAGGATCATCGCGGAGAGTTCATCGAAGACCGCAGGCGTTGCCACGAGGGCTTCCGCAGGTCGTAGGGCTCCACCACGAAAATCACCCAGCCGACAGCCTGCTTCGCGGGCGATCAGGGCGCCCGCGGCGATGTCCCAGGGGAAGAGGTTCTCCTCGAAATATGCATCCAGGCGTCCGCAGGCGACGTAACACATGTCGATCGAGGCGGCGCCGAATCGACGAATGTCGCGCACCTCGTGGATCATCCGGGCGACCCGTGCCGACTGGATGCTGCGCTGGTGTGCCGAGTAGCTGAAGCCGGTGCACACGAGTGCCTGAGAGATCTCCGAGGTCTCGCTGCACGTGATGCGCTCGCCATTCAGCGATGCACCTTCGCCGCGCACCGCAGTGAAGGTTTCGCCGAGTGGTGGAACGTACACGACACCAACGAGGGGGCCGGATCGATCGGACACGCCGATCGAGACCGCCCAGTTCGGCAGGGCATAGGTGAAGTTCGTCGTTCCGTCGATCGGGTCGATGCACCACTCGATGCCCGACGTCCCGTCGAACGACGCACCTTCCTCGCCGATGATCGAGTCCTCTGGGCGTTCTCGGCGAAGTCGCTCGACGATCAGACGTTCACTGGCTCGGTCGTACTCGGTGACCATGTCGGTCGCCGTCGACTTCGTGCCGACGCTCGACAAACCAGACTTTCTTCCCTCGAAAGCGAGCGTGCCCGCATCGTGGGCGAGTGACGTCGCGAGTTCGAGGAGTCCGTGCGGTGTCATCCGCGAGTCGCGTCGCGATCGTTCATCTCGCGCCACTCACCGACGGCACGCAACACGAGCACGCTGACCACGCTCATTCCTGCCGCGCCGGTCACCGCACCGACGAAGATGCCGATGCCGAGGGGCGTGCCGCAACTTCCCGAGCACTGGATGTCGACCATCGAGTAGCCGATGGATGCACCCGCGAGTGCACACACGAGGATCGCGACGAACGCGATTGCGCGAGCGAGTGGCGACGGAATCGCCGACAGGGGACGCTTCTCGGGATCGAGTTCGGACACGGGATTAGCGTAGTTGGCATCGTGAAACCGCTACCGACTCGGCAGAAGGCCATCTGCCACGTCGACATGGACATGTTCTACGTCGCCGTCGAGTTGCGTCGTCGACCGGAATTGCGGGGCAAGCCAGTCGTCGTCGGTGGTGATGGCTCGCGCGGGGTGGTCGCCGCGGCGTCCTATGAAGCGCGACGCTATGGCGTGTTCTCCGCAATGTCGTCGGCGATGGCCAAGCGACTCTGTCCGCAGGCAGTGTTTCTCGCAGGGGACATGGAGCTGTATCAAGAGGTGAGCGAGCAGGTCTTCGACATCTTCCACGACGTGACTCCACTCGTCGAGGGCCTGTCCCTCGACGAAGCGTTCCTCGACGTGACCGGTTCGATCCGACTCTTCGGTGAACCTGAGGAAATCGCAGCGACGATTCGCTCGCGCGTGCGAAGCGAGGTCGGTCTGCCGTGCAGCATTGGAATCGCTCCGAGCAAGTTCATCGCCAAACTCGCATCGAAGGCGGCCAAGCCGATCGCCGACCGCGACGGTGTGCGCGAGGGACTCGGCGTGTTGCGCATCGAGCCGGGCAAGGAGCTCGACTTCATCTTGCCGCTTCCGGTGAAAGCGGTGTGGGGTGTCGGACCGGCGACGCTCGAGCGGTTGCTCGGCGTGGGAATCCATACGGTCGGGGACCTCGCTGCCGTCGATCTCGACGTGTTGGAGGGAATCGTCGGCGTGGCGCATGCACGACACCTGCACGATCTCGCACATGCCCGAGACGACCGCGACGTGGTGGCCCAGCGCGAGGCGAAGTCGATCGGCAACGAAGAGACGTTCTCCGTCGACCTGACCACACACGAGGAAGTGCGCGCGCAGGTCGTGCGACTCGCCGACAACGTCGCGCATCGTTGTCGCACCGAGGGCCAGCTCCCACTCACCATCACGTTGAAGATCAAGTACGCGGACTTCGAAGTGGTGACGCGGTCCAAGACGTCGTCATTTGCGGTCACGAGCGCCCAGGCGATGGTTCACCTCCTCGACGATGCGCTTGCCGAGATCGCCGTTGCTCGTGGCGTGCGTCTCGTCGGGATCAGCGCGCGAAACTTCGGCGAGGCGACGCCACAGTTGTCGCTCTTCGACGACGCTGCGGTGACGGAGGGTGTGGAATCCGCCTGGGCGCCGACGGCCGAGGCGATCGACGAGATCCGTGCCAAATTCGGTCATTCCTCGATCGGTCCTGCGAGCGCGCTTCGTGGGGGCAGGCGTCCTGGTTCGTCGCCATGGGGGCCGAACTCCTCGCCACGGGACGTCTGAACTTTCGGGGCGACATGGCACTCGGCGGTCCTTCGTGCGAGAATGAGCACATGCCGCTTTCGGAAGACGAACAACGAATCTTGCGTCAGCTCGAGCAACAGCTCGAGACGGACAAGGAATTCGCGCAGAACGTCTCGCAGTCGGGTCTGTACCGCCATGCGGTGCGCACGGTTCGCTGGGCCGCACTCGGGATGATCGCAAGCCTCGCGTTCACGATTGCGACGCTGCAGATCCACTTCGCGCTCGCCTTCGTCGGCTTCCTCGGCATGCTCGCGTGCGCCGTGGTCATCGAAGGCAAACTGCGTGCGATGAGCAAGGCCGGTTACAAGGACGTGGTCGAGGTCCTGAGGACCGCTTCGCTGAACTCGAAGGCGAAGATGCGCTCGAAGTTCGACCGCAACATCTAGTCGCCAGTGGCTTTTCTCGCCGTCGACGTCGGGGGCACGAAGCTCGCCGTCGGAATCGTCGATGAACGTGGCACCGTGCTCTCGAAGGCCATCACTCCAACGCCGTCGGAAAACGTGTGGGGCGCCCTCGAAGAACTGGTCATCGGTCAGGTACGTGATGCCAACGTCGAGATCGTCTCGTGCGGGGTCGGGTGTGGTGGTCCGATGTCGCCAGGAGGAGAGGATGTCTCGCCGCTGAACATTCCCGATTGGCGTGCGTTCCCCCTTCGTGATCGATTGCGACATGCGACGGGTCTCGAGGTGTTCATCGCCAACGACGCTCAAGCACTCGTGCTTGGCGAAGTGTGGTGTGGAGCGGCACAAGGTCGCACCGACGTGATCGGCATGGTCGTGTCCACCGGCGTCGGCGGAGGCATCGTGAGTGATGGTCGGCTCGTGACGGGTCGCTCGGGGAACGGTGGTCACATCGGGCATGTGATCGTCGAACCAGACGGTCGTCGTTGTGCCTGCGGCGCACGAGGGTGTCTGGAAGCCCATGCTTCGGGTCCTTCGATCGAGGCGATCACGGGAGTGCCCGCCACTCACGCGACATTGCAGACGAAGCAACTCGTCGGGCGCCAGGTCGGTCGTGCGCTTGCCAGTGTCGGCGCGCTCATGGACCTCGACTACGCAGTGATTGGTGGGTCGGTGGCCCTTGGGTTCGGGGAGCCGTTCTTTCGCGCGGTTCAAGAGGAGTTGGACGACTCCGCACGGATCGAGTTCATCAGGGGATTCCGCGTGAGCCCCGTCGGTCTCGGCGCGAATGCACCGCTCGTTGGGGCGGCCGCGGTTGCGAGGTCGGCGACTAGCGTCTAGCCCATGAACCCGTCCTATAGCCACGAAGCCGAGGAGTATCGCCAGAAAGTGCAGGCGTTTCTCGCGGAGAAACTCCCGAGCACCTGGAAGGGCATTGGCTCACTCGAAGGCGAACAACTCGAAGAGTTCGTCACGCAGTGGCGTGCGACGCTTGCCTCCACGGGCTACCTCGCACCCGGTTGGCCGGTCGAGTACGGCGGTGGTGGACTGTCCGCACTCGAGCAAGTGATCGTCGCGGAGGAGTTCGCGCGCGCAGGAGTGCCGACGGGTGGTCCCAATGACGTGTTCGGCATCCAGATGCTCGGCAACACGCTGCTGTTGTTCGGCAGCGAGGAACAGAAGCGTCATTATCTGCCGCGAATCATCTCTGGTGAGGACACCTGGTGCCAGGGGTACAGCGAGCCGAACGCAGGAAGCGACCTCAGCAACGTCGGACTGAAGGCGACTCTGGATGGTGATCAGTGGATCTTGAACGGCCAGAAGATCTGGACGTCGGCCGGACACCTCGCAGACCACATCTTCACGCTCGCGCGCACCGATCCGGATGCGCCGAAGCACAAGGGGATTTCGTTCTTGCTCGTCGACATGCGTCAACCGGGTATCGAAGTTCGCCCGATCAAGATGATCTCCGGCGAGAGCGAATTCAACGAGGTGTTCTACACCGACGCCGTCGTGCCGAAGGAAAACGTCGTCGGCGGAATCAACAACGGCTGGGCGGTCGCGATGGGTCTGCTCGGATTCGAACGAGGCGAAGCCGCGGCCACGTCGCCGATCCGATTCCAGGCCGAACTCGATCGACTGCTCATCCTCGCCAAGCAGCGCGGTCTTGCGTCCGATCCACGCATTCGTCAGCGCCTCGCCTGGTGCTACTCGAAGGTGCAAGTGATGCGTTTCATCGGCATGCGCACGTTGACGCAGTTCCTCAAGGGTCATCATCCGGGACCCGATGGTGCGATCTTCAAGTTGTATTGGAGCGAGTACCACAAGGTCGTGACCGAGCTCGGTATCGACATCCTCGGATTGGATGCGCTCGTGCCAACGGGCCGCAAGCCATCGAGTGCGTTCCAGACCGACGATGCCGGCGCGCCGAACGATTCGATGAGCTGGGCAATGACGTTCCTCAACGCTCGCGCAGGAACGATCTATGCGGGCTCGTCACAGATTCAGAAGAACATCATCGGTGAGATGGTGCTTGGACTCCCCAAAGAGCCCAAGCCAAACTAGGAACCATGAAGACCCTGCGACTCGCGACACGAACGATCGCCGCGCTCGCAGTGCGTCCTGATCTGTGGGGCTCGGGCCTGTCGCAGGTGCGCAGGCTCGCGCCGAATCGCTGGTACGCACAGTGGCCGTTCCTCCCTCTGCCAGCCAAGGAGTACCTCGAGTTCCGCGTCCTCACGCAGTACGGCGACACGCAACGCTCGCCAGAGGTTCGCGACGTGATCGACTATCTCGAATGGTCGCGGGACTGGCACAGTACCGCCAGGCGTCAACGTCGGAAACGACGGGTCTGAGCCATGCGAAGCGCGCTCGTTCTGAATGCAACCTACGAGCCGCTGAGCGTCGTGTCGGCGCGTCGCGCCGTGTGTCTCGTGCTGGCCGACAAGGCCGAGATCGTCGAAGATGACGGCACGCAAGTGCGCAGCTCCACCTTCGCCATTCCGGGACCACTCGTCATTCGTCTTCGCTACATGGTCAAGGTTCCGTATCACCGACGCACGGCGCTGTCGCGGCGCGCGGTGTTTGCCCGCGACGATCATCGCTGTCAGTACTGCGGCGGTGTCGCCGACTCGATCGACCACGTGATGCCTCGCTCGCGTGGTGGCATGCACGTGTGGGAGAACGTGACCGCAGCGTGCCGTCCATGCAACCTGCGCAAGAGGGATCGCACGCCTGAAGAGGCGGGAATGCGCCTTGCCTCACAGCCACTCGCTCCGCGGGAACTCGCCTGGATCACCGTGTCGGTTGGCAGGGTGCCCGAGGTGTGGAAGCAATACCTTGCCGAAGCCTCCTAGACGTCACTGGCGGTTCCACGAAGTCGTCGGGTCTGCCGCCGACCATCATCACCGAGCGTTGCCAAGCGAGCGTGGCGTGTGGGACTTCGAGATCACGCAGCCGGCACTGGTACTCGGTTCGCGTCAGTCAGCCTCGCTCATCGACGCGCAAGCCTGTGAGGCGCGTGGTATCGACGTCGTGACTCGACGCAGTGGCGGCGGGCTGATGTTGCTCGTGCCGGGGGAGCACCTGTGGCTGGACGTCGTCATTGGTTCGGATGATCCGCTGTGGTCGAACGACGTGCAGACGTCGATGGCATGGCTCGGTGAGATCTGGCAGCGAGCCCTCGCTGAGGTCGGCGTGACGGACACGCAGGTCGCATCGGGGGGACTGGTCGCCGATGAACTCGGCCAGCTCGTGTGTTTTGCCGGTCGTGGTCCAGGAGAAGTGATGGGTCCAACCGGGATGACGAAGTATGTCGGCATCAGTCAGCGCCGGACTCGTGACCAAGCTCGTTTCCAGTGCACGTCATATATGACGTGGGATGCGCGAGTGCTCGCCGAGCTCCTGGCCGAGCCCATCACCGACGTCGAGCGCCTGACCAGGATGGTCGGTCTCGTGCCCGTTAGCCCGCGAGTACTTGCTGCTCGCGTCTTTGAACTGATCAGCGAACTCGACTGATTCCGAGCCGACCCGGCTCGATGTCCACTCCACCCACCGGGGATTCGCCCTGTCCCGGTGGTGGGGAGAAATGGTGAAATGGTGCTTGTAAGTGGGGAAAAGTGGGGATAGAGTCGTGGACATCAGAACGGGTGCGGAGCCCGCCTGATGGCAGCAAGTACGGGGAATGCAAGCCCCACAAGGGTTTGCACAGGGCAGCGGAGGCAAAGTGTTCGTAGGGGTGCATGAGCGGCAACTCGACCCAAAGGGTCGCATGGCGTTGCCCGCCGCCTTCCGTCCCCGCCTGGAGCCCCGGTGCTACCTCTCCATCGGTCGAGACAAGTGCATCGACATCCTCACCGCCGAGGCCTTCGAAGAAGTCGCCCGCGACACGGTGAGCAAGGTTCGCTCGGGCGAACTCGACCGCAACCAGCAGCGCGCGCTTGCGAGCAACACCTTCGAGGTCACGGTCGACGCTCAGGGCCGAATCAACATCGACGAAAAGTTGCGCGAGTACGCAGGGCTCACCTTGAGCTCGCGAGTCGTCGTGAGCGGCGCGTTCGATCGCGCCGAGATCTGGGAGCCAACGCGCCACCAGCGCATCAGCGACACCGGAATTTCACAGATCGCCGGAACGGGCGAATAGGTCGAAGGGGGGATCGCAACGAAGCAACGTGTGCGACCGTGACGCCGACCACGCGACGCGTCGCACTTCTGCAGTCTCTCAGTCAGCAAGGTGGATAGCCCCAACTCCGCCCGCTTCCATCTCGCCGATCCGGGGAGACATCCCGGCGGCAATCGCTGACTGAGGGGCTGCAGAAGTTCGACAGTCGACATCGGTAACACCCGCCAGATGCGCAGCGAATTCACCATGGCCCCGAGTATCGACTTCCACACCGACTACGGACACGAGCCCGTGATGTTGCACGAGATCGTCGACGTGTTCGCATCCGTGCCGGCTGGTTGTGTCGTCGATGCAACGCTCGGTGGCTGCGGGCATGCGGTCGGAATCCTCCGTTCGCATCCACACCTGTCGGTGCTCGGTATCGACCAGGACGCAAATGCGATCGCGCACGCCGAATCGCTGCGTGAAGCGAATCCAGACCTGCGTGATCGATTGACGGTTCGTCGTGGACGCTTCGACCGATTGGGGGAGACCCTCGAGGAGCTCGGCATCGAGGCGATCTCGGGAGCGCTCTTCGACCTCGGCGTCTCATCGCCCCAGTTCGATCGTGCGGAGCGAGGGTTTTCGTATCGCAACGATGGCCCGCTCGACATGCGCATGGATGCCTCGCAGTCGCTCAGCGCATTCGACGTGGTCAACGGTTACGACCTCGATCGTCTGACGGAGGTCATTCGTCGTTACTCGGACGAACGCTTCGCACATCGCATCGCCAAGGCGATCATCGCCGCGCGCACCATCGAGACGACGTCGCGCCTCGCCGAGGTCGTCGCCGAAGCCATCCCTGCTCCCGCTCGCCGCACCGGCGGGCATCCCGCCAAGCGCACGTTCCAGGCCCTGCGCATCGAAGTGAACGCAGAGCTCGACGTCTTGCCGACTGCACTGCAGGCAGCGCTTGACGCAACCGCGTCAGGTGGTCGAGTGGCCGTCCTCAGCTATCACTCGGGTGAGGATCGCATCGTCAAGCACGTCTTCGCCGAGGCACAGCGCAACAAGGGAGAAGTCGTCGCCTCTCCGTTCGTGCACCCGGAGTCGGTGCAGGGAAGTTTCCGCAAGGTTCGTGCGGCACAGAAGCCGTCGCGTGAAGAAATGGATCGGAACCCACGGGCGTCCTCGGCGCGCCTGCGGGTGATCGAAAAGGTGAGTTGCTGAGATGGCGTTAGCGGTTGACCAGCCAAGGATGCAGCGCTCCGCGCCACGCATTGGTCAGTCTGCACCCCCTGAACGCCATCTCGAACTCATCGCAGGTGCAACGAAGCGACGCCTGTCCTACTTCGCCGGAATCGTCATTGCGCTCTTCGTGACGGTCTCTTCGGTGATCGGATTCCAGGCCTACATCGCCCAGCAACAGATGAAGATCGACCAGCTGTCGAGCGAGATTCGCCTCGCTCGCAGTTATCACGATCAACTGCGTCAGCAGCGCGCGGAGCTGCTCGCGCCGAGCACGCTGCGCGAACAGGCTCGATCACTCGGCATGGCGCCGGGGCTTGGCTCGCGATTCGTGGAGATCCCCGAGGATGCAGTTGCTGCAGTCGCTGCGGCAATCGGGAAGATGGATCCCGCGATCGCAGATCCGTCGTCGACTCAAGGCGCGAACAACGAACAGGTTGGTGGCTGAGGATGAGCACCGTCGTCGGACCGCGCCGCGGCAAGCACCGTCCACCGACGGCGAGTGAAATCCTCCGCGATCGAGCGCGGCGTGCAACGGAGTCGATGACCACCAATCTGCAGGGTGGGAGCATCCGTTACCGACTGTTCGGCACGTTCTTCGTCGTCGTTTCGTTGCTCGTCGTCATGTTCGCACGCGTCGCCTGGTTGCAGACCATTGGCTCGAGTGGATATCGCGAGGCCTCGATCGCACAGCGCACCCGAATCAGCGTGATCGATGCCGAACGCGGATCGATCCTCGATCGCAATGGTCGTGAGCTCGCACTTCCGATTCCGACCAAGACCGTCTTTGCTGACCCGGAATTCGTGAGCGATCCCGTGGGCGCAGCACGTGCGATCGCTGTCGCGCTGTCACTCACCCCTGAGCAGGAGGTCGAACTCGCAGCCCGACTCCAAGACAAGACGTCGAACTTCGTTCCGATCGCTCGACAGGCGACGCTCGAGGTCTCGGACGCGCTGATGGCGCTCAACTTGGATGGAATCTTTTCGCGAGCAGAAGCAAGTAGGGCACTGAGCAGTGACTACCTGCGCGCCGTGATCGGTCGCACGGACCCGGATCTGAACGGGACTGCCGGTCTCGAGCTGCAATACAACGAACTCCTTGCAGGCGTCGATGGCAAGAACATTCGTGAGGTCAACAGCAAGGGCAAGTCGATCGCCAACACCGACACCAACAGCGTTCCGGCAATCGCAGGGAGCAACCTGATCACGACGCTCGATCGCAACATCCAGTTCCAGGTCGATGGGCTTCTCGCACAACAGATCGAACGCCTGAGCGCGCTGAGCGGAACGGCAATCGTGATGGACACCGCGACCGGTGACATCCTCGCGCTGTCGACGATTCGCCGCAATGAGAACGGCACCTACTCGGCAGACTCCGGCAACTTTGCCGCAGTCGAGGCCTATGAGCCGGGTTCGGTAGCGAAGGTCTTCAGCATCGCCGCGGCGCTCGATCAGCAAACGGTGGAGACGACGTCGGTGTTCAAGGTTACCCCGACGCTCACGTTCAATCCCGAGTCGACGAAGTGGCGCTACACGATCAAGGACGCCTATCCGCACGGCATCGAAGACATGAGCGTGCGCAAGATCCTCGTCGACTCGTCCAACATCGGCACCGTGCAGGTCGCACAAACGATGTCGCCAGAGTCGGTCTACAACTACCTCACCGGCTTCGGTTTCGGATCGTCGACCGGAGTTGGTTTCCCCGGCGAAGCAAAGGGTCTGCTCACCTCGTACAAGAAGTGGCGGGGTAGCGAGAACTACACCGTGTCGTACGGTTACGGATTCGCCGCGACTCAGCTGCAGTTGGTTGCCGCAGTCAACGCAGTCGCGAACAACGGTGTCTATGTCACGCCTCGCCTCGTGGCTGCAAGCGTGTCACCTGACGGCGTGCAGACGAACTTCGATCTCGGTCAGACCCGTCAAGTGCTGAAGCCCGAGACCTCGGCGACCATGCGCAGTTTGATGAGCGACGTCGTGTGCTTCGGAACGGCCAAGCTCGCCCAGGTTCCGGGAATGACGGTCGCAGGCAAGACGGGAACTGCGTATCGAACACAGGCCGCGGGTGGTTACGAAACGGCGACCGGTGGTCGTGAGTACCGCGCCTCGTTCGTCGGATTCCTCCCTGCATATGAGCCGCGCTTCACGGTGCTCGTCTCCGTCGAAGACCCGGATCCTTCGTCTCGCGACCGTTTCGGTGGAACGGCTGCGGCGCCAGTGTTCGCCAACATTGCCCAAGCCTTGATCACCGAGTACGACGTGCGACCGGCCGCCACGGACACGGGATGTCCGAAGCAGCGCCCAGCAGAACTTGGACCCGGTCACTGATGGCGCCGATTCCTGCTCCCACGCGACTCGATGTGCTCGCAGCAGCGATCCCTGGTGCACGCGTCGTCGGTGACGGCTCGGTCAGCGTGACCGGTGTGAGTGGCGACTCGCGAGCGGTTCGTTCGGGGAGCATCTTTTGTTGTGTCATCGGTGCGCGGGTTGATGGACACAAATTCGCCAAGGACGCCGTTGCGCGTGGGGCAGTGGCCCTCGTCGTCGAGCGCCAACTCGACCTCGACGTTCCCCAAATCGTCGTCGTCAATTCGAGGGTCGCAATGGGGACCATTGCTGCATCGGTGTTCGACCGACCGAGCGACAAGATGCGTGTCGTCGGTGTGACGGGTACGAACGGCAAGACGACGACCGCACACTTGACCGCAGAGATCTTGCGCCGCCAGGGGTGGAAGACCGACGTCTACGGAACACTCAGTGGAGCGCGCACGACGCCAGAGGCCCCGGTGCTGCAGGAGCAGTTCGCTCAGTCACTCGCCAACGGTTGTGAGGCAGTCGTGATGGAAGTGAGCTCGCACGCACTCGCCTTGGACCGAGTGGTCGGAACGCGCTTTGCGGTCGGAGTGTTCACGAACCTCGGTCGTGATCATCTCGACTTCCACGGAACCGAAGAGCAGTACTTCGCCGCCAAGGCGAGGTTGTTCGCCCCTGATCTTTGCGCACGGGGCGTCGTCAACCGCGACGATGTGCACGGCAAGTTGCTCCTTGATACCGCACCGATCCCGATGACGTCCTTCGGGATGTCCGACGTGTCCGATCCGGTCGTGGCGATCGATCGTCATGCCTACACGTGGAACGGTCGTCGAATCTCGGTGCCACTCGGGGGCAGGGTCAACATGATGAATTCACTTGCGGCCGCGAGTGCGGCGGTGAGCCTCGGAGTCGACGACGCTGCCATCGTCGAGGGGCTTTCCGCCGCGCACGCGGTTCCCGGTCGATATCAGTCGGTGGAGAACGATCGCGGAATTTCGATCGTCGTCGACTACGCCCACACACCCGAGGCGATCGCTGGTCTGCTCGAGGGTGTGCGTGAAGTCCTTGCCGTCGGTGCGCGAGTGATCGTCGTGTTCGGTTGCGGTGGGGATCGTGATCGCGACAAGCGTCCCTTGATGGGGCGCAGCGCACGTCATGGTGCCGACGTCGTCGTCGTGACCTCCGACAACCCGCGGTCCGAGTCGCCACAGTCGATCATCGACGGCATCGTGTCAGGCATCGGGTCTGGCCTCGACGGAGTGCATCAGATCGTCGATCGTCGTGAAGCAATCGAGTTCGCGATTCGCGAGGCCCGTCCAGGTGATGCGGTCGTGATCGCGGGCAAGGGTCACGAGTCGACCCAGACCATTGGTGACACGGTCGTCGACTTCGATGATGTGTTGGTGGCACGAGAGATCGTCGGAGGCAACGCGTGATTTCGATTCTGATTGCAGGCGCAGTCGCGATGTTCATGTCGCTTGCGGGAACTCGCTTCCTCATGTCCTACTTCCGTCGACTTGGCAAGGGTCAACCGATCCTCGGCGCGGAAGATCACGGGCCGGTGCACCAGATGGGCAAGCAGGGAACTCCGACGATGGGTGGAATCGCGATCCTCGTCTCTGGTCTCGTGGGCTGGACCGTCGCCCACGTTCGCGACGGCCTTCCGTTTTCCGACCAAGCAGCGATCATCTGGTTGGCGGTGTTCGTCCTCGGCTTCATCGGATTCCTCGACGACTACTTGAAAGTTCGCCGGCAGCACAACCGCGGAATCTTCTGGAAGAAGAAGGGTTGGATCACCTTCGGAATCACCATTGGTCTCACGCTGATACTGGCCGCCTCGACCGGAGTCGTCGAGACGATCTCCTTCACCCGCGCGATGAGCCCAGGTTGGGACATCTCGGGGCCGCTCTTCGTCGTCTGGACCGCGCTCATGGTGTGGAGCACCACGAATGCGGTCAACGTCACCGACGGCCTCGACGGTCTCGCGGCTGGTTCGGCACTCTTTGGTTTCCTCGCCTTCACGGTGATTGCGTACTGGGCGTTTCGTAATCCGCGCATCTACGACGTCGTCAACCCGCTCGATCTCGCCGTGTTGTCTGCGGCCATGGCGGGGGCGTGCGCCGGATTTCTGTGGTGGAACGCAGCTCCTGCGCGCATCTTCATGGGCGACGTCGGAGCCCTCGGCATCGGAGCTGGGCTCGGCATGCTCGCCGTCACGACCAACACGCATCTGATGTTGCCGATCATCTGCGGGATCAACGTGATCGAGGCGGGTTCGGTGGCGATTCAGATGGGTGTGTTCAAGGCGTCGGGCCGCAAGAAGCGCTTGTTCAAGATGTCGCCGATCCACCACCACTTCGAGCTGAGTGGTTGGCCGGAAACCACCGTCATCATCCGGTTCTGGATCATCTCGGGAATCTGCGTCGCGACCGCCGTCGCCATCTTCATCGCCGACTTCACGCAGCAGGCGCGAATTCGATGACCGCTGGCGCGACGCTCGTATGGGGCCTGGGGATTGCGGGCAGAGCAGTCGCACAGGTCTTGCGTCAGCGGGGAGAAGTCGTTCTTGTCGGTGACGACGAGTTGTCCTCGGAACATCGTCACTTCGCACTCGACCTCGGGGTGACACTCGTCGAACCGAAGAGCGATGCCGACCTCGACGAACTGATGGCCGGTGTGCACCGACTCGCTCCGGCACCCGGAGTACCGGAAGGCCATCGCGTGATCGATGCTGCGCGTCGAGCGGGCAGGCCGATCGTGTCGGAGTTGGAGCTCGCCTATGACTTCGAAGTCGAATCGGGTCGTCACCGACCGATGCTCGGCATCACGGGAACCGATGGCAAGACGACCACGACACTGATGACGAAGGCGATCCTCGCGAGCGCAGGTCGTCGACCGGAAGCCGTCGGAAACACCGAGACGCCACTCATCGCCGCACTGGATTCGTCGGCTGACTGCTTCGCAGTCGAATGCTCGAGTTTTCGTCTCGCCTTCACGGAACGATTTCGCTGCAAGGCGGCAGCGTGGTTGAACATTGCGCCCGATCACCTCGACTGGCACACGAACTACGACTCGTACTTCGACGCCAAGGCGAAGCTGTGGGCCCACGTCGTCGCCGGTGACATTGCGGTGGCGCCAGTCGACGACGAGGACATCCTTTCGGTCGCGAGACGCAGCAATGCTCGTGTTGTCACCTTTGGCGCCGCTCGCGGTGACTACCACGCGATCGACGGCGTCCTCACGAGTCCACACGGGGTGATCATGGATGCGCGTGCGATGCGTCGATCATTGCCGCACGACGTGACCAATGCGCTCGCAGCAGCCGCGTTGTGCATCGAGACCGGACTCGCCACTCCAGCACAAGTGTCTGACGCGTTGTCCAGTTTCGAGCATGCAGCACATCGCATCGAGTTCGTGCGTGAACTCGACGGCGTGCGCTGGTTCAACGACTCCAAGGCCACGTCGCCGCATGCTGCTGCCGTGGCGATCCAGTCCTTCGACTCGATCGTGTTGATCGCCGGAGGGAAGAACAAAGACCTCGACTTGAACGAGATGGCCCTGCACCGCGACCATGTGCGCGCGGTCGTCGCGACGGGGGCTTCTGCGGACGCCATCGAAGCAGCCTTCGCCGGTCATTGTGAGATCCGCAAGGCGTCGACGATGCAAGAGGCGATCGAGTCGGCGCGCGATCTCGCTCGCTCGGGCGACGTCGTCCTGCTCTCTCCTGGCTGCACGAGTTACGACTGGTATTCAAACTACGCAGAACGCGGTGACGACTTTCGTTCCCGTGTTTCGGCTCTCAAGTAAGCGAAAGGTACGAACATGGCAACGATCGCACACGGCACCAAAGCTCCTCGTCAGTCGGGGGAGTCGGTCAATCTGACCCCGGCACAGCGTCGTCGCGCGATGCTCGACCGCAAGGGCTATGGCGAGAAGCGTCGCCTCGCGACGGCCGCGCCAACGAAGGTGTTCTACGGCGTGATGCTGTGCGTCACCTTGCTCATCGTGTTCGGTCTCATGATGGTGCTCTCGTCGAGTTCGATCGTGGCGATCACGAGCGGTGGCGATCCGTGGAACATGTTCAAGCGACAGTTCTTGTGGGCGACGTTCGGATTCTTCGCACTCTTGGCGATGTATCGCATGCCGTATCACCACTGGCATCGCTACGCCAAGCCATTCCTCTACGTCTCCTTCGGTTTGATGGTGTTGCCGTTCATGCCGGCCATCGGCGTGACCACGAACGGTGCGCGCGCATGGGTTGCGTTCGGTGCAGTGCGCTTCCAGCCGTCAGAGGTCCTCAAGGTTGCCGTGTTGATCTTCTGTGCGAGCCTCCTCGGTCGCCGACGTGCCGAAGTGGTGGACTGGCGCCGCACGTTCAAGCCGGTGTTGATCGTCTGGCTCGGAGCGGTCGGAGCCTGCCTTGCACAGGGTGACTTCGGCGCAGCCGTGGTCTTCACCTGCATCGTGTTCGCCACCTTGTTCATCGCCGGCACGCCGATTCGCTGGCTCACCTTCGTGTTGTCGATCTCCTTCGTCGGGGCGATCACGATGATCATGTCGAGCTCGCGCATGCAGAATCGCATGACCGCGTTCCTCCATCTCGAGGAGAACAAGGGCCACTACGCGTATCAGGTGTGGCAGTCGATCTTGAGCATCGCCAACGGTGGTCTCACGGGAACCGGAGCAGGTCAGGGGACCGGCAAGTGGGGATACGTCCCCCTCGCACACAGCGACTTCATCTTCGCGATCATCGCCGAGGAGTTCGGCATCCTCGGATCGGTCCTCGTCATCGGGCTCTTTGCGACGCTCTGCTACTTCGGTCTTCAGGCCGCTGTTCGCTCGCGCGATGCCTTCGGTGCGATTCTCGCGGGTGGCACGACGGCATGGTTGAGTGCGCAGGCGTGCATCAACATCGGAGGAGTCATCGGCTTCCTTCCCGTCACCGGTCTCACACTTCCGTTCATTTCCTACGGTGGTTCGTCGCTGTTCATGGCGATGGCGGCGTCGGGGCTTCTCTTGAACGTTGCGCGTAACATGAAGTAAGCGCATGAGCAGACACCCGTCGCCAACCTTCGCAGTCGTCACAGGCGGCGGTACGACGGGACACGTGAACCCCGCAATCGCGGTTCTCGAGTTGTTGAACGAGGCCGGGCACGAGGCCAGCACGTTGCACTACGTCGGGTCTGACCGTGGAGTCGAAGTCGGACTCATCACAACGACACCATTTCCGTCGACCTTGTTGCGTGTGCGTGGGTTTCGCAGGAGCTTGAGCCCGCGTGGGATCCTGCACAACCTCGGGATGGTTCCCGTGATGGCCAAGGCGAACAGGAGCGCACGAACCCTGCTCGAGACGCTGAAGCCACGCGTAGTGGTATCCGTCGGGGGGTACGCGAGCGTGCCCATCTGTCGGGCCGCGCGACGCCTCGGGATACCCGTCGTCACGTGTTCGTATGACCGCACTCCTGGGCTCGCGACGAGGGAGCAATCCCGCTACGCCGAGGTGAGTGCGGTTGCGTACGGCGACTCGACGCTGCGTGCCGCCACGCTGACCGGCGCGCCCGTGCGAGCAGCCATTCGCGCACTCGATCGTGCATCGCAGCGTCCAGTTGCTCGCCGTTCACTCGGTGTCCCCGAAGATGCGTTCGTGGTGGCGATCATCGGTGGATCGCTCGGATCGGCCTTGCTCAATGGCATCGCCGACGAGATCGCCACGTCGTGTCCGAGCGGAATGCACGTCCTTCATCTCTGTGGTGAGCGATATGCCGCGACATCGACCGTGTCGTCGCCGAACGTGACGCGGATCCCCTACACGAATGCGATGCACGACGTGTATGCGGCGAGCGATCTCGTCGTCTCTCGTGCCGGTGCAAGCACGATCGCCGAAGTTTCCGTCGTCGGCGTGCCGTGCATCCTCGTGCCGTGGGCTGGTGCCGCCGAAGATCACCAGACGAAGAACGCCGTGTGGCTGGCAGAGGCCGGGGCAGCGACTCTCGTTGCCGAAGCCGACGCCTCGAGTGCGCGAGTTCGCGAGTTGGTCGTGGGATTCATGAACGACCGCGACACGTTGGCGGAGATGGGGCGGGCTGCTCGAGCGCTCGGTCGAATCCACGACGGAACCTTGCTCACGCGTGCGATCGAGCGAGTCGGTTCACTCACCATGCGCGTTGACCTCTCGGTGCCACGACGAGTGCACGTCGTCGGAGTCGGTGGTCCCGGCATGAGTGCGCTTGCCGTCGCCTTGCTCGAGGCCGGTCACAGCGTGTCGGGGAGTGATCTCGTGGACTCCGAAGTCGTCGCACAACTCAGAGCACGTGGTGTCAGGATCACCGTCGGACATGACCCGCAGGTGGTCGACGGTGCGGACATCGTGACGTACTCGACGGCGATCCCCGCGACGAACATCGAGCTCGTCGCAGCTCGGCGTGCCGGCACGACCGTGGTGACGCGCGCTGGCGTGCTCGCAGCGTTGTGCAGTGAGAAGTCGTCGATCGGTGTCGCTGGTACGCACGGGAAGACGACGACGTCGGGCATGCTCGCAACGATCCTTCGCGACGCGGGTCGGGATCCTGGATTCGTCATCGGAGCCGACGTGCGTTCACTCGGCGGCTCAGCGCACTGGGGGACCAGTCGCGACTTCGTCGTCGAAGCCGACGAAAGTGATTCGACCCACGTGTCGCTTCCTCTCTCCGGAGTCGTTCTGACGAACGTCGATGTCGACCATCTCGACCACTTCACGACCGTGGCGAACCTCGAGGCGAGCTTCGAGCGATTGCTCACCAACGCAGTTGGCCCGAAGGTCGTGTGTGGCGACGATGAGCGCGCGACCGTGATCGCGCGGCATCACGGCGTACGCACCTATGGATTGACGTCGGGGGTCGACGTACAGGCAACTGACGTCGTGTATCGCGATGGTGGATCGTCGGCCACGGTTCGCGACAACTCCACGGGTCGGACTCTCGGTGAACTCACCCTTTCGCTCCGTGGTGAGCACAACGTATTGAATGCCCTCGGTGCTCTGACGATGGCGCTCGAGCTTGGGGTCGACCCTGGCGTTGCGCTCCGGTCGCTGTCGACCTTCAGAGGAGTGGAGCGTCGATTCGACCTGCGTGGAGAGTCCCGCGGTGTGACCTTCGTCGATGACTACGCGCACCTGCCGCGGGAGATTGAGACGGTTCTCCGTGGCGCTCGCGACTCGTCCGACAGCTGGGCACGGATCGTCGCGGTGTTCCAGCCGAATCGCTACAACCGGATGAACACGATGTCGCCCGAGTACCGCGACGCATTCGTGGGTGCCGATGTCGTCGTCGTGACGGAGATCTACCCGTCGGGTACCGCACCCATCCCTGGCGTAACTGGCAAACTTGTCGTCGATGCGATTCGTGCTGCACACCCGAGCGCGCGCGTGGAGTGGATCTCGGATCGAGGAGATCTCGTGAATTTCCTCGCGAACGAATTGCGCGACGGTGACCTGTGCATCTCCATGGGGTGCGGTGACATCGAGTCCCTGCCCGACGAGGTGATTGCAGCGCGAGCACGACCATGAGCGGTGGCGCACGCGCCAAGCGCGCCACCAGTGTGGAAATCGAAGAATTCACCCGCCTTCTCGGCGATCTTGCGCGGCCCCAGATGCCGCTTGCGCCGCTGACCACCTATCGGGTCGGAGGGCACGCCGCAGTCGGGGTCAGCGTGGAGTCGATGGACGACCTCGTGCGCGTGAGTGAGGCGCTCCGTCAGGTTCCGATTCCGATGCTCATCGTTGGCCGAGGCAGCAACATGCTCGTGTCCGACGACGGGTTCGCGGGAGTGGCGATCGTGATGTCGAAGTTCACCGACTACCTCGATCTGCCTGACCGCGAGGAGGGCGGTGAGCCGATTGCGCTGTTTGGCGGCGCGGTCTCGCTACCGGTTGCGGCGCGCCAGAGCGTTGCGCGTGGTCTTTCCGGATTCGAGTGGGCGGTCGGTGTGCCCGGCTCGATCGGCGGCGCGGTGCGAATGAACGCCGGTGGTCATGGATCGGACATGGCTTCGTCGCTACGACTCGTGCGGCTCTTTCATCTGACGACCGGCGACGAGGTCGTCGTGGCGGCGGAACATCTGGGATTACGTTTCCGTGGCTCGGCACTCGCCGATCATCACGTCGTGTTGAGTGCGACGGTGGAGTTGTCGTGGGCGACCGATCACGCAGCGAGCGAGGCACAACTGGCAGAAATCGTGCGGTGGCGTCGTGAACATCAGCCCGGCGGGCAGAACGCCGGTTCGGTGTTCGTCAATCCGGTTCCCGGTGAGGTCTCCGCGGGCGCGCTGATCGACGAGCAGGGACTGCGCGGACTACGCATCGGAACTGCTGAGGTGTCCACCAAGCACGCCAACTTCATCCAGGCCGACGACGGGGGAACTGCTCTCGACGTCGTGCGAGTGATGGCGGCGGTGAAGAAGCGAGTGTTGGATGCGACCGGCTACGACCTGCACAGCGAGATTCGTCTCGTCGGTTTCACTCCGGGCGACGATGCCGATCTGGATGCGGTGCTCGGAAGCGAAGCAGACACGTCGGTGGCCACGATTCGCCTCGAGCAGGTGATGGAAAAGATCGCGCGTCATGGGGCGGCTGGTGACTCCTCGATTCCGATGACCGTGCTCGCGGGTTCGATTCCCTCCGACGGAGTGGAGGACGTGTCGCAAGACGTGCTCGACGAACTGCGTGGCGCCTTCGCAGGTGATGAGTCACAGTCGCAGTCGCGTCCGCAGGTGCGCCCCGAACCAACGGTCGTCGCCGAGACGAGCACTCCGCCGGTTGTTTCCGAACCGGTCGTCGTGGAGGAGTCGTCCGCATCAGAACGCATCGTCATCGAAGACGATGCACTGCGCAGTGCAACGGACGTGGACTTCCCCGCAGACGTGCAGAGCCAATCCGTGCACTATGCACCGACATCCACGCGGGTGGTCATCACCGACGACTCCTTCGTCGGAGCCGAGGTCGGTTCCACGACGGGCATCGTGTCGTCGACCGCGACGATCATCGACGATGCGCCGTTCGGTCGGCGCGGCTTGATCGCTCGACTGCGCGCCCGTGTGGCCGGTGCGTTTTCGCGCACGCAGAACCGACGCAAGGCGATCCTCGTCGTTGCGGCCAGTGTGATCGGCGGCGGTTCGCTCGTGCTCGTCATCCTTGCCTCGCCGATCGTGGCCGTGCGCAACGTCCAGATCGAAGGTGTCACGTATGCCGATGCGCGACTCGTCGATGCCGTCGTGCAGTCGCTCAAGGGCAAGTCAGTGTTGACGGTGGACACCGCGACGGCCGAGGCACGTCTCGAAGGTGACCCGTGGGTCGCCGATGCGCGGATCTCGACGTATCTTCCGAATCGGGCCGTCATCGAGGTGTCCGAGCGCATCCCCGTTGCATGGTTCTTGGGTGTCGACAATCGCGCCCGTGTGATCGACCTCGAGGGTCGGGTGCTTGCCATCGTGGACGGTCGTCCGACCGAATATCTCTGGATCGACGGCACGGGACCGAATTCGTCTCCCGGTGCGGTCGCCTCGGATGCCTATCGGGCTGCTGGTCAGCTCGCGATTTCGATTCCTGAAGAGATGAAGCCCCTCGTGGAGAAGCTGGGTGTCTCCGGACCGAACAATGTCACGATGACCCTCGTCACGGGCACCGTGATCGACTTCGGGGAACCCGTGGACATGCGCAACAAACTCGTCAACGTGGTGGTGCTCCTGCGGCGCCAAGACCCGAACGACATTGCGATGATCGACGTCTCCTCGGGCACACCCGTGGTCAAGACCGAATAGGGCAGTGGCGGGGGCGCCCCGAGGCGTCAACTACTCTCTAGGACAGCGTTGAACCGCCCTGGTCGAGTGCCCGGACGGCGGCGAGTAGGCAATGAAAAACTCTCACGGTGACGCTCAGTGAGAGGTTGAACGAGGGACGAGGGAAGAACATGAGCGGAGCTCCACAGAACTTCTTGGCAATGATCAAGGTCATCGGTGTGGGTGGCGGTGGTGTGAATGCCATCAACCGCATGATCGACACCGGTATCCGTGGGGTCGAGTTCGTGGCAGTCAACACCGACGCGCAGGCGCTGCTGATGAGCGACGCGCACTTCAAGATCGACATCGGCCGCGACATCACGCGTGGTCTTGGCGCAGGCAGCGATCCCGAGATCGGACGCGAGGCGGCGGAGACGTCGCGCGCGGAGATCGAAGAACTCGTCGCGGGCGCGGACATGGTGTTCATCACCGCAGGCGAGGGTGGCGGTACCGGCACCGGCGCAGCACCCGTCATCGCAGAGATCGCACGTGCGTCCGGCGCACTCACCGTCGGCATCGTCACGCGACCGTTCGGTTTCGAGGGTCGCCGTCGCGCGCTGCAGGCCGAGAGCGGCATCAACAAGTTGAAGGACAAGGTCGACACCTTGATCGTCATTCCGAACGAGCGTCTGCTCTCGATCGCCACCGACAAGACGAGTCTGATGGACGCATTCCGCAAGGCCGACGACATCTTGTTCCAGGGCGTCTCGGGCATCACCAACCTGATCACCACGCCGGGTCTCATCAACACCGACTTCGCCGACGTGAAGAACATCTTGCAGAACGCCGGCACCGCGCTCATGGGCACGGGCCGTGCGAGCGGCGACAATCGCGCGGTGAATGCGGCCAACGCCGCGATCAACTCGCCGCTGCTCGAATCTTCGATCGAGGGTGCCCGTGGCATCTTGCTCAACATCACCGGTCCGTCCGACATGGGTCTCTTCGAGATGAACGCCGCTGCGGAGATCGTCCACGGCACGGCTCACCAGGACGCCAACATCATCTTCGGCACCGTGATCGACGACGACCTCGACGACGAGATTCGTGTCACCGTCATCGCCGCAGGTTTCGATCGTGCAGAGCCGAGCATGTCGCGTGGATCGGGCCGTTCGAGCTCGCCGAGCGACACGAAGGGTTCCAGCCGTCTGAAGGAACTGTTCGGCTCGGGTGAGGATCCGTTGCGCGACGACAGCGACGGCCTCGACGTTCCTTCGTTCCTCAAGTAGTCGCATCGGTGACGGCATGACGGCCGTCGACGTCTCGGCGCGTCTCGCATCGTTGCGTGATCGAATCGCTCGCGCGGGTGGGGTTGGCGTCTCCGTGATCGCCGTCACGAAAACGTTCGGTCACGACGCATGGGTTGCTGCGCACGCAGCTGGATGCGACGGGATCGGCGAGAACTATGCCCAGGAGCTGGTCGCCAAACACGCGCAGGGCGCCAGTCCGCTGCCCGTGCACTTCATCGGTCACGTACAGACCAACAAGGTGCGGTCGCTGATCGACATCGTCGACGTCTGGCAGACCGTGGACCGCGCCTCGGTCGTGGACGAGATCGCCAAGCGCGCCACCGGACGGACGCCGCGGGTGTTCCTCCAGGTCAACACGTCCGGCGAGGAATCCAAGTCGGGGTGCGCGCCTGGTGAGCTCGATGCGCTCGTCGAGCGGTGTCGTGACCGTGGTCTCGTCCTTGACGGTTTGATGACAATCGGACCGACGAGCGGGGAGGAGCAGCCGACCAGGGCCGCGTTTCGTTTGTTGCGTCGCCTCGCTGATGACCATGGACTCGCGCAGTGTTCGATGGGCATGAGTGGGGACATCGAGATCGCCGTCGAGGAAGGCTCCACGATGGTGCGAGTCGGCTCGGCACTCTTCGGCCCCCGCACCAACCCATAGTCGGGTGGCGACGGGGTCGGTGGGCTACTGTTTCTGACGATGTCAATGTTTCGCCGCGCCATGGATTACCTGGGTCTCGGACCCGACGACGCCTACGACGATTACGACGCATCGGTGGCGCGTGAGCGTCCGGTGCGCGCGCGTCAACCACGACCTGCACCGCGCGCCACGCAACGTCTGGATGACGACTACGAAGACGACTACTACGAGGAAGAAGAAGTCGTCGAAGCGCGCCCACCGATGGTGCGCGACGACTCCGGCGTGCACGTTCGTCCGCGCGCAGGTTCTTCATCGAACGTGCGACCCGTCGCCGCGACCCGCCGTGAGCCGGTGTCGATCAAGCCGACTCGCTACGACGATGCAAAAGAGATCGCCGATCGCGTGAAGGCCGGAGTTCCCGTCTTGATGAACATCAGTGCAGCCGACGAGATCATCGCGCGTCGACTGATCGACTTCGCAAGTGGTCTCGTCTACGGCGTCGAAGGCTCGATGGAAAAGGTCTCGCCAGGAGTGTTTCTGATCAAGCCCCCCGGCGTGCGCGTCGCGCTCGACTAGTTCGTCTCACCGATGATCGTTCAGTTGCTCTGTGGCATCACGCAATTGGCAGTGCTCGCGATCATCGCGCGCGTGATCCTGTCGTGGTTCCCGATCGGACCGTCGTCACCGTTTGCGCCGATCGCTCGCGCCATCTTCCAGATCACCGAGACGATGCTCGGTCCGGTGCGCAGGGCAGTGCCCTTGGCCGGTCCTCTCGACTTGTCGCCGATCATCGTGATTCTCTTCCTGCAGATCGTGGTGCAGCGCCTCATCCTCAACTGCTAGACGCCTGCAGTCGGCCGACCCCAATACACTGACGCACCGTGACGTACCCGAGCGTTGACCCCCAGCCGCAGTTTCCGCAGCTGGAAACCGAGGTCCTCGCGTTCTGGGAGAAAGACGACACCTTCGTCGCCTCGGTCGAGCAGCGCCCTCGTGGCACGAACGGCGACAACGAATACGTGTTCTACGACGGTCCACCGTTCGCCAACGGCCTCCCGCACTACGGGCACTTGCTCACGGGATTCGTCAAGGACGCCGTTCCGCGATACCAGACGATGCGCGGCAAGCGGGTCGAGCGTCGATTCGGGTGGGACTGCCACGGTCTTCCCGCCGAGGCGGAAGCGGAGCGCCAACTGGGCATCTCTGGTCGTCAGGCGATCACCGACTTCGGCATCGACAAGTTCAACGAGTACTGCAAGGTGTCGGTGCTGCAGTACACGAGCGACTGGGAGCGCTACGTCACGCGCCAGGCGCGCTGGGTGGACTTCGCCAACGATTACAAGACGCTCGACACGAACTACATGGAAAGCGTCATGTGGGCGTTCAAGACGCTCTACGACAAGGGCCTCATCTACATGGGCTTCCGCGTGCTTCCGTACTCGTGGGCTCTCGAGACGCCGTTGTCGAACACCGAGACGCGCATGGACGACGCCTACAAGCAGGTGCAGGACCCGGCACTGACCGTTGCCTTCACCCTGGAGGACGGCGACAAGATCCTCGCCTGGACGACGACGCCGTGGACGTTGCCGAGCAACCTCGCACTCGCCGTCGCACCCGACGTGACCTACGTGCGCGTGCGCCACGACGGTTCGGTCTACGTGTTGGCCAAGGAGCGACTCGCGGCCTACGAGCGCGAACTCGAAGGAGCCGAAGTCGTCGGCGAGATCGAGGGCAGTGCGCTCGTCGGTCGCAAATACCAACCACTGTTTCCGTATTTCGCCGACCAACCGAATGCCTTCCGCATCTTGTCGGGTGACTTCGTCACGACCGCAGATGGAACGGGTGTCGTGCACATGGCACCCGGCTTCGGTGAGGACGACCAACGTGTGTGTCGCGACAACGGAATCGATCTCGTCGTGCCCGTCGACAGCAGGGGACAGTTCACTTCCGAGGTTCCCGACTACGAGGGGACGCTCGTGTTCGATGCGAACCCGCTCATCATCCGTGCGCTCAAGGAACGCGGCGTCGTGTTGCGTCACGAGACCTACGACCACGCGTATCCGCATTGTTGGAGGACGGGCAAGCCACTCATCTACAAGGCGGTGAGCTCGTGGTTCGTCGACGTCACCAAGATCAAGGCACGGATGGTCGAGTTGAACCAGACGATCACCTGGGTGCCCGACCACCTGCGAGACGGCAGCTTCGGCAAGTGGCTGGAAAATGCCCGCGACTGGACGATCAGCCGCAACCGCTTCTGGGGCTCACCGATTCCCGTGTGGATGAGCGACGATCCCAACTATCCGCGCACCGACGTCTACGGCAGCGTCGCAGACCTGGAGCGCGACTTCGGCGTCAGCGTCACTGAACTGCACCGTCCACACGTGGACGACCTCGTGCGACCGAATCCCGATGACCCGACCGGCAAGTCGATGATGCGCCGCGTGCCGGAGGTGTTGGATTGCTGGTTCGAAAGCGGCTCGATGCCCTTCGCCCAGGTGCACTATCCGTTCGAGAATCAGGAGTGGTTCGATCACCACTATCCGGGCGACTTCATCGTCGAATACATCGGTCAGACCCGCGGCTGGTTCTACACGTTGCACGTGCTCGCCACGGCGTTGTTCGACAAGCCGAGCTTCGCCACGTGCGTGAGCCACGGGATCGTGCTCGGCGCGGATGGCCAGAAGATGTCCAAGAGCCTGCGCAACTATCCCGACCCGATGGGCGTGTTCGACACGCACGGGGCGGATGCGATGCGGTGGTATCTGTTGTCGTCTTCGATCCTGCGAGGGTCAGACTTCGCCGTCACCGAAGAAGGTATTCGCGACACCGTGCGCCAAGTGATGTTGCCGATCTGGAACTCGTGGTACTTCCTCACCCTGTACGCGAACGCGGCGGGCAAACAGGGAAGGGTGCGCACCGACTCGACCAACGTCGTCGACCGATACATCTTCGCCAAGTTGAACCGCACGGTCGGCCTCGTCACGAAGTCGATGGACACCTACGACTTGTTCGAGGCGTGTCAGCAGATTCGCGAGTTCCTTGACGCACTCACCAACTGGTACATCAGGCGCAGCCGTGACCGATTCTGGGCGGGGGATTCCGACGCGATCGACACGCTGCACACCGTGATGAGCGTGCTCTGTCGTCTCGCCGCTCCGCTGCTTCCACTCGTCAGCGAACACATCTATCGCGGTCTCACCGGTGAGCGCAGCGTGCATCTTGCGGATTGGCCACGTGCTGACGAAGTGCCCGCGGACGACGCGCTCGTCACCACCATGGATCGCGTTCGTGACGTGTGTTCGACGACGTTGTCGTTGCGCAAGTCGAAGTCGCGTCGTGTGCGCCTGCCGTTGGCGTCGCTCACCGTTGCTGCTCCGAACGCAACCGCGCTCGAGGAGTTCTCCTCGATCATCACCGACGAAGTCAACGCTCGAGCCGTCACCTTCCGAGCCGACGTTGCAGGAGTCGCGCGCGAAGAACTGCAGGTCATCCCCGCCGCACTCGGACCACGCTTGGGTGCGAACACCCAGAAGGTGATCGGTGCGGTCAAGCGGGGGGACTGGTCGAAGACCGACCGCGGCGTGCAGGCCGGTGGCGTCGAACTCGAGCCACACGAGTACGTCCTGAAGCTCGTCGCTGACACTGCGGGCAACGAAGATGCTGCCTCGGCTGCGCTCGGTGACGGGGATGGTGTCGTGATCGTCGACCTCACCCTGACCGACGACTTGATCGCCGAGGGCACTGCACGTGACATCGTTCGTGCCGTCCAGCAAGCTCGTCGTGATGCGGGACTCGACGTGTCCGACCGGATCTCGCTGACGCTCGGCTTGGATGAGGAAACCGAAAGACGAGTCAATTCGTACCTCGGGTACATCTCTGGGGAGACCCTTGCCACGAGCCTGGCCATAGATGGTGCTCTCCCGCGCACGATCGCGACGGAGGACGTGACCATTGGGGTGGCGCTCGAGCGACTACCCTGATTCGCCAACCGAGGAGATCAACAATGCCCACTGCTGCGGCAAAGAAGAAGGCTGAACTGGCGAAGAAAGCTGCCGCCAAGAAGAAGGCGGAGTTGGCCAAGAAGGCCGCCAAGAAGAAGGTCGAGTTGGCCAAGAAGGCTGCGGCAAAGAAGAAGGCTGAACTGGCGAAGAAAGCTGCCGCCAAGAAGAAGGCGGAGTTGGCCAAGAAGGCCGCCAAGAAGAAGGTCGAGTTGGCCAAGAAGGCTGCGGCAAAGAAGA
>DAIRSS010000014.1:0-30751 GCA_036804285.1 Ilumatobacteraceae bacterium | reverse complement strand
CGGCTCCAGTAGCTGCTCCTGCTCCTGCTCCTGCAACGACCCGTCCTGCGGCCTCGACGAACAAGTTGCTCTCGCCGGTCGTTCGTCGACTCGTCAATGATCACGGCATCGACGTTGACGCACTCGTCGGAACCGGACCTGGTGGACGGATCACTCGCGAAGACGTGCTCGATCACATCGATCGCAACAAGCTCGTCGCCGCGCCACCAGCGACTCCGACTCCTGCACCACAGCCCGCAGTTGCAGCACCAGCGCCAGCACCTGCGCCTGCCCCAAGTCCCGCGCCTGCTCCAGCTCCTGCTTCTGCTCCGCGGCCGACGGTGGTGTCGGGAGAGCGTGACACCGTGATCGCTCTGTCGAAGATCCGACGCCTCACCGGCGCCCACATGATCATGTCCAAGAGCGTGAGCCCACACTCATTCACGGTCGTCGAAGTGGACTACAACAACGTCGATCGCACGCGACTGGCAATGAAGGATCAGTGGAAGGCAACGGAGGGATTCAGCCTCACGTACTTGCCGTTCATCTCGCGTGCCGTCGTCGACGCACTCGTCGAGTTCCCACACTTGAATGCCTCGATTGACGGAGACAATCTCGTCGTGCACGGTTACGTCGACCTCGGCATCGCCGTCGATCTCGACTACCAGGGCCTTCTCGTTCCCGTGGTGCGCAGTGCGGATGCCAAGCGTTTGCGTGCAATCGCGCGCGAGATCAACGACCTCGCGACGCGCGCTCGTGGTCGCAAGTTGTCGCCGGATGAGATTCAGGGCGGCACGTTCACGTTGTCCAACAATGGTTCGGCCGGCGCGCTCATCACGATGCCGATCATCAACCAACCGCAGGTGGCGATCCTTTCCACCGACATCATCGTGCGCAAGCCGGTGGTGGTGACCGCTGCCGATGGCAGTGAGTCGATCGCGATCCATCCGATGGGTCATCTGTCGATGAGTTGGGACCACCGCGCGTTCGACGGTGCATATGCCGGTCGGTTCCTCGCGCGGGTGAAGCAGATCCTCGAAACTCAGGACTGGTCGGCGGAGCTCTAGGGCATCGTCGCACCAGCTGCCATGACGACCACGCGCCGACCACTCCACGTGCGGTGGCTCGGGCGCGTCGCCTATCGCGAGGCGCTCGCGTTGCAGGAGGGAATCTTCGCCCACGGCGTCGATCAACACCTGTTGTTGTGCGAACACCCGCACGTCTTCACGTATGGACCAGGTGCGGATCTCGAGGGCAACTTGCGATGCAAACCGGCAGAGGTGGGTGCGGAGTTGGTCGAGGTGCAGCGGGGTGGTGACATCACGTATCACGGGCCAGGACAGCTCGTCGGTTATCCGATCTTGTCGCTCGATCCCAAGCATGGTGACTCCGGTCCTGCGGACACGCGCGCGTACATCACGTCGCTCGAGCAGGCACTCATCGACGCACTGGGCGAGATCGGTCTCGACGATGTGGGACGCATGGGAGAGTTCCCCGGAGTGTGGGTGGAACCGAACGGGCCACGACCACGCAAGATCGCTGCGATCGGGGTGCGCGTCGGGAGTGGGTCGACCCAACGACGAACGATGCACGGGTTCGCGCTCAACGTGTCCACCGACCTGACCTTCATGCGCGACCACATCGTGCCGTGCGGCATCAGCGACTACGCGGTGACCTCGCTTTGCGAAGAGGGAATCATGACGTCGATGCGCGACGTTGCCGACGTCGTCGCGCGGCACGTTGCCCGAACGTTTGCGAGTGGAGTCACGCGAGCAGACGTTGCGTGGGACTACGCACCTGATGAGTCCGGTCTGTCGATTGGCGCACGCAAGCCGGACTGGATCCGGCCGAAGGTCAATCACACCGAGCAAGTGCTTGCCACCAAGCGCACGTTGCGCGACCTCGAACTCGTGACCGTCTGTGAAGAGGCGGGATGCCCGAATCTCAGCGAGTGCTGGAGTGACGGCACGGCGACGTTCATGGTGCTCGGCGATCGCTGCACGCGAGCGTGCGGATTCTGTCTCATCGACACGCGCAAGCCTCTCGATCCGGATGCGAACGAGCCGCAACGCGTGGCGGAAGCGGTCGCTCGAATGGGCCTCGAATTCGCCGTGCTGACGATGGTCGCACGCGACGATCTGCACGATGGAGGAATGCTGCACGTTGCCGAATGTGTCCGTGCGATTCGTGCGCACAATCCGAGCGTGCAAGTGGAGACGTTGGTCTCCGATGCGAAGGGGTCGGATGCACTCGAGATCCTCTTTGCCGAGCGACCAGATGTGTTCAATCACAACGTCGAGACGATCGCTCGGCTTCAGCGCACCGTGCGACCATCTGCGGGATACGCACGCAGTCTGTCGGTACTGGCGCGCGCAAAGGCCCGGGGACTCACGACGAAGTCGGGATTCATGGTCGGACTCGGCGAGACCGACGAAGAAGTGGGCGAGTTGCTCTGCGATCTCGCAAGCGTCGGGGTCGACATCGTCACGATTGGCCAATACTTGAGACCGTCGTCTGCACACTTGCCCGTCGTGCGGTACGCGGAGCCGGCCGTGTTCGCTCGCTACAAGGAGATCGGTGAATCGCTCGGCATCGCGCACGTCGAGTCGAGCCCACTCACGCGTTCCAGTTATCACGCCAAGGAAGCGAGCAGGCGCTCGCTTCCGCTGACTGCCGTCTAGACCGAAAGGACAAGCAATGACCAAGCGTCCACTCCTCCGCATCATCGATTCGCTGCGCACCGTCGAAGGAGGTGGATTCGTCGTGCGACGACCGTTCCCGACGAACATCGTCGATCACATCGATCCGTTCCTGTTGCTGGATGAGATGGGACCCGCTGACTATGCACCGGGCAAGGCGGTCGGCGCGCCGAGTCATCCGCACCGCGGATTCGAGACCGTCACCTATCTCCTCCACGGGGCGATGGTGCACGAAGACACCACCGGGGCTCGCGCGGTCATCCGACCGGGTGGCGTGCAGTGGATGACGGCGGGCTCGGGAGTGATTCACAGCGAGTTGCCGACGGAAGACCTCCTGCGACTCGGTGGTCGTCTGCATGGATTCCAGCTGTGGGTGAATCTGCCGGCGAAGAGCAAGATGAAGGATCCTCGCTATCAGGGTTACGACGCCGAGGAAATCACGACGGTTCCGCTCGCCAATGGTGGGACGATGAAGATCGTTGCGGGGACCTTGCATGGCGAGACTGGCCCCGTCGAGACGACGTCACCAATGACGTATGCGCATGCCTCGATGAAGCCGGGGGATGTCGTCGAGTGGAACCCACCGGCCGGCCACACCGCGCTCATTCACGTGTTCGATGGAGATGCTCACGTCAACGACGAGCACACGACATCCGGTCAGATGGCGGTGTTCGAGCGCTCGGCGGGCTCGGTGCGCGTCGTGGCGGGCGAGGCCGGGGCGCAGGTACTCGTCCTTGGCGGTGAGCCGCTGAACGAACCCGTCGCTCGCTATGGTCCTTTCGTGATGAACACACGTGAGGAACTCGTGACTGCCGTGCAGGAGTTCAACGACGGCACCCTCGTCAAGGTTGGAAAGGCGACGCTGTGAGCAAGCCAATCGCGACGACGAACGACTACCTCGCTCGGATCGCGCGCGTTCGCGAGGAGATGACGCGCCGAGGAGTCGATGCAGTGCTGCTCTCGGTCGGTCACGACCTGCCGTACCTCACGGGCTATCACGCAATGCCACTCGAGCGATTGACGATGCTCGTGGTCGGCCGTGATGGCGTCTCGACGATGATCGTGCCGCGACTCGAGGTGCCCCGCGTCGCCGAGCAACCCGGTGTGTTTTCGATCGTTGCGTGGAACGAGACGGACAACCCCGTCGCACTCGTGGCGAAGCATCTTGGCAACGCACGCACGATCGCCGTGGGCGACCAGATGTGGGCACGATTCCTCGTCGAGTTGTTGCCACTCGTGCCGAATGCTCGATTCGTTCGCGCCGTCGACGTCGTCGGCGGATTGCGGATGGCCAAGGACCACGCCGAAATCGCGGCACTGGCTGCCGCGGGTGCCGCAGCCGATCGTGTTGCCGCGCAACTGCATGCCGGTCAGATTCCCCTCGTCGGTCGCACGGAGGCACAGGTCTCCGCAGACATTTCCGCACGACTACTTGCCGAAGGTCATGACGTCGTCAACTTTGCGATCGTCGCAGCCGGCGAGAATGCGGCGAGCCCGCACCACCATCCGGGATCACGCGTGATCGCCAAGGACGAGATCGTGCTCTGTGACTTCGGTGGAACGATGAACGGGTACTGCTCCGACATCACGCGGTGCGTCGTGACGGGGGAGATCCCGCGCGACATCGCGGAGGCCTACGACGTGCTGTTCGCGGCCCAGGCGGCAGGCGTGGCTGCTGGACGTGTCGGTGCGTCGTGTGAGGGCGTCGATCGTGCCGCACGCGAGGTGATCGCGGCTGCGGGTTTCGGCGAGTACTTCGTGCATCGCACGGGTCATGGAATCGGGATGGAGGCTCACGAGGAGCCCTACATGGTGAGCGGTAACACGTTGCCGATCGCGGCCGGGCACGCGTTCTCCGTCGAGCCCGGGATCTACATCCCCGGCAAGTGGGGGATGCGACTCGAGGACATCGTGGTCGCGACCGATGCGGGCCCCGTGTCGATGAACTCGGCGGACCACCGACTCGTGTCGGTTCGCGCCTAAGTTCTTCTCCCGATGATCCGCCTCGACGCCGCCACGGTGATGTTGCAGTGGTCGGTCGGTGGTCTTGGCTTCCTGTGGTTCACGACCCGACGTGGTGTCGCCGGACGTGGCTATGGAATGTTGCTACGACTCGTCTACGGAGTGTTCGCACTCTCGACCGTCGTGCTCGGATGGCGCTACGGCGTGGTGTGGGTGCGCGAGATCTCCGCAGTGGCCGTCGCCGTCGCGTCCTTTGCGCTCGTCGTCAATTCCAAACCGAGGCTCGACCTCATTGCACCACTCATCGGTGTTCCAGGTGTGGTCGCCGGAGCGATCGCCGCAGCCGATGGCGCGTCATCCACGCTCGTGGCGGTCCTGCGCATCATCGTCGGCACGGCATTCCTCGGAGCGGTGAGCGACGCGATGTTGCTCGGTCACTGGTATCTCGTCCAGCCGGGCATGCCACGAAAGTTGTTGAATGAGTTGACGACTGCCGTGATCTGGACGTGGCCCGTCGAAGTTGCGGTGCTGCTCTTGCCGACCGGCATGGTGAGCGTGCTGAACGGCACGATCGATGACGGCTGGGACGGCGTGCTCGGTTGGTTCTGGGTGGCATCTGCGGTGGTCACTGGCGTGCTTGCGTTCACCACGCGCGCGGCATTGCGTGAGAAGAGCTACTCGGCGGTCATGGCCGCGACCGGACTGATGTACTTGGCGATCCTCACGGCGTTCTGCACGGACATCGTCGCGCGTGCACTGCTCGCTGCGTGACGAGTCGCGCAACTAGCGTGAATCACGCCCATGGATAGCACGACGTTCCTCGGACTCGAACCGTCCTCGACATCCACCGAGACTCAGGGGCAGTGGTCGATGGTGATTCGACCGGGTCTCGTCACCGGTGGCAACTTCCTGTGGGGCGGCGCGGGACTCGCAGCGTCCGTGCGAGCAATGGAGTTGTTGTCCGGTCGACAGTGCGTGTGGGCCACGTCGCAGTATCTGTCCTATGCGCGCACGAACGAGACGATGACGATCGACGTCACGCTCGCAGTCGTCGGACACCAGATCACCCAGGCGCGCAGCGTTGCACGCGTCGGCGAGCGCGAGATCCTCACCGTGAATGCCGCACTCGGTGATCGCGACTTTCCCACCGAGGCGACGTTCGCGACGATGCCCGACGTGCCGCGACCCGAGACGTTGACCGCGCGACCTCACCATTACGCAATCGAGAACACGATCCACGAAAAGCTCGTCGAGCGGTTCGTTCGCGGTCGCACGCTCGAACAACTCGACGGGACGTTGTCGGATGGACGAACCATCCTGTGGGCGAAGATTCCCGAAGTGTTGACCGGCGTCGATACCGCGACCTTGGCGATCCTCGGAGACTTCGTTCCGATGGGGCTCGGCCAGGCACTCGGCATGCGCGCTGGCGGCAACAGCCTCGACAACACGCTTCGCGTGCTGCGTCTTGTTCCGACGGAGTGGGTGTTGTTAGACATACAGATGCAGGGTGTGCGTCGCGGATTCGGTCACGGCAGCGTGAACATGTTCGCCGAGGACGGAACGCTGCTCGCGACCGCAAGTCAAAGTTGTATTGCTCGAGTGTGGAGGGATTCCCGATGATCAGACGAAATGGCATGACGGTTCCGCTCCCTGGGCATCTCCATGCGCAGCGTGACAAACTCACTCAGCTCGCCGACTGGGGGTATTCCGACATCTGGTCTGCGGAGACCGATGGCGCGGACGCATTCACGCCGCTCGCGCTCGCTGCGGCGTGGGAGCCGCGACTGAGGCTCGGCACCGCGATCGTTCCCGCCTACACCCGCACTGCGCCGGTCATCGCCCAGAGCGTGGCGGCGATGGCAGACGCCGCACCCGGTCGATTCGCGATCGGTATCGGTTCGTCGAGCAACGTGATCGTCGAGCGCTGGAATGGCGTGCCGTTCGTCGAGCCGTACAAGAAGGTGCGCGACGTCGTGCGCTTCCTCCATGACGCGTTCACCGGCGAGAAGATCACCAAGGAATACGACACGTTCAAGGTGGACGGATTCCGCCTGAGCATCAAGCCGGAACAGAAGCCGACGATCTTGATCGCCGCGTTGCGCGAGGGCATGCTCAAGCTCGGTGCTCGCGAGGCCGACGGCGTGATCATCAACTGGTTGTCATCGACCGACGTGTCCAAGGTCGCCAAGGTCGTCCACGATGCGGCGAACGGGGTCGACAAGGAGATCGCGGCACGGATCTTCGTGTGCCCGAGCGAGGACACCGAGACGGTACGTGCGGGCGCGAGGTTCGCGATCGCTGCGTACATGAACGTTCCCGTGTATGCGGAGTTCCATCGTTGGATGGGTCGTGCACCATTGCTGCAGGGCATGTGGGATGCATGGAAGGCGGGCGACCGCAAGGGTGCTCTGGCTGCGATTCCCGACCAAGCAGTCGATGAACTCGTGGTGCACGGCAGCCCGGCTCACTGTCGTGACGTGATCGACGACTACTTCCGCAATGGGGTGACGACGTCGTCGCTGGCGATCCTGCCGCTCGATCCGAAGATGGAGTACTGGACCGCGATCAAGGACTTGTCACCCAGCGCTCACTAGCGCGCCGAGCGAGAAGTACAGCGCCGTGAACATCGCGCTGAACAACGCGAGAGAGATGCCGATCTGCATGTACAGGAATTGCACCATCTTGCGATTGAACATGTTCTCGAGTTCGAGCTTGAATGAGTCGAATCGTGCCTCAAGCTGATCCATCCGCATCTCGAGGCGATCCATTCGCACCGCAAGTCGATCCATTCGCGCTTCGAGCTGGTCGATCCGAACGTTCAGCCGCTGCTCAAGCCCATTCAGTGATGACACGAGGTGGGTGAAATTCCCATCAATCATCACGCTCATGTTGTAGAGGTCCTGTCCGGTTGCGGGTTGGTCGCGGCGTCCGGCGAGTTGCTCACTCACGGCGTGGGCGATCCGCTCGAGTGAGGGGGATTGGTTGTCTGGCATCGAGTCCTCCAAGGTGCTGATGTGCATCTCGATGTGTGCGCCACGAGTGCGACTGTGCCACAACCCGTGCTCTGGCTGTCAAGGACCACTTCGGCGAGATGGTTCTCTCGCGCAGGGTCGCAGTTTGCGGGCCATCGGCAACTAGCGTTGGGTTCCCATGGCCCGCGAAAAGATCTACACCCGAGCGGGAGATGACGGCACGACGGGTCTCTTCTACGGTGGCCGGGTTGGCAAGGATTCGGCCCTCCCGCGCGCCTATGGCGCAGTCGACGAGGCCCAGGCGATCCTCGGATTGGTCCGCGCCGAGGCCGGCAAGGGGACCGAGCTCGATGACATGCTCGTGCACATCTGTCGTGATCTGTGGGTGCTGATGGCCGAGCTCGCCACGCTGCCGGAGAATCGCACGAAGTTGGTCGATGGCAAGTCCCGCGTGACGGCGGAGATGGTCGAGAAACTCGAGCACATGATCGACTCGCTCGACGAGCGGTTCGCCCCGCCGACGGACTTCGTCGTGCCCGGACAGAACAAGGTCTCTGCGCTCCTCGACGTCGGCCGCACCGTTGCGCGTCGTGCAGAACGGCATTCGCTTGCAGCCGCGCCACCACCGTCGCAGGCGTGCCCATATCTCAATCGTCTGTCAGACTTGTTGTGGACGCTCGCGCGCTGGCAAGAAGGCGTGTCGCTGCCCGTCAAAGACGTGAAGTAAGAACGAAGAGAAAGGACGACACATGTCGTATTCAGTTGCCGCAAAGGTTCCTGCAGGAATCGCCTCAATCGGTGTCCCCGTTGCCTCCGAAGGAGCGTTGCCGAAGGGCGTCTCGCTCTCTCGCGCGACGCTCGAGTCGCTCGGTTTCACCGGCAAGCTCGGTCAGACCTACGTCGTTCCTGCCGACAAGGGTCCGGTCACGATTCTCGTCGGCGTGGGTGAAGCGTCGAAGGTGACGATCACCGGACTGCGCAAAGCTGCCGCTGCACTGTCGCGCGCAGCGCTCCCGTATGCATCGCTTGCCACCGAACTCGCCAACGTCGGTCGAGTCGATCGCAAGCTCGCGGCCCAGGCGGTCGTCGAGGGGATCGCGCTCGCGCACCATCGCTACACGGATCTGAAGACGGTCGACAAGAAGTCGCCGAAGCTCGAAAGCGTGACGCTCGTCGGTACGGGTGCAGCACTGCAGGCCGGTGTCAAGCGCGGTGTCGTGACGGCAACCGCGACGAACATGGCGCGTGACTTTGCGAACATGCCGCCGGCATACCTCACCGCTCGGATCTTCGCCGACAAGGCCGTCGAGCTCGCTGGACAGACCGGACTCAAGGTCGAGGTGTTCAACAAGGATCAGTTGCTCGCGATGGGTTGCGGTGGCATCATCGGCGTCAACCGCGGTAGTGCAGAGCCGCCGCGCATGGTGCGCCTGACGTACAAGCCGACCGGAGGCAAGGGCAAGCCGCACCTGATCATGGTCGGCAAGGGTGTCATGTACGACTCGGGTGGCATCTCGCTCAAGCCGTCGGATCCGTCGCACGCGATGATGAAGGGTGACATGAGTGGCGCAGCAGCGGTGCTCGCCACGATGAGCACGTTGAAGGCACTCGGGTGCACGAACAACGTCACCGGTTATCTGATGTGCACCGACAACCTGCCGTCGGGTAGTGCGATGGCGATGGGCGACGTGCTCACGATGCGCAATGGCAAGACCGTCGAGATCCACAACACCGATGCAGAGGGTCGCTTGATCCTCGCGGATGGTCTTTCGCTCGCCGTCGAACAGAAGCCGGATGCCGTCCTCGACATCTGCACCCTCACCGGTGCGATGGCGCGTGCGCTCGGCAGCGGAATGGCCGGCGTGCTCGGCAACAACCAGAAGTTCGTCGATCAATTGCTTGCCTCCGCGGATCGCACCGCGGACAAGTTGTGGCAGATGCCGCTCGAGCAGGAGTACCGCTCTGCGCTCGACAGCTACGTCGCCGACATGAAGAACGTCGGTGGTGAGGCTGGTGCGATCACCGCAGCACTCTTCCTCGAAGAGTTCGTGGGTTCGACGCCGTGGGCGCACATCGACATCGCTGGCCCGATGTGGTCGGATGCCGACAGTGGTTGGCTGCAGAAGGGCATGACGGGTTATGGAACCCGACTGCTCATCGACGCGGCACTCAACTTCAAGCGACCAGCACGCAGCTGACGCCTGCGCACTCAGTCCTTCTGGGTGCCGACTTTGAGGTCCTTGAACGCTGACTTCGAGTCGATGCCGGCGTCCTTCGGGAGGCCGAGCACGCGCTCGGAGACGATGTTGCGCATGACCTCGTCCGAACCACCTGCGATGCGCATGCCTGGTGCACCGAGGAGCAACTGGCTCCAGGCGTAGGTGCCCCATTCGCCGGTGTCGGCTTGCAGCTTGGCGCCGAGCACGTGTGACACGAGGTCGTTCATCCGCTTCTGATTGTCGACGAGGGCCATCTTGCCGATCGACATCTCCGGTCCGGGAGTCTGGCCCGCGCGAATCTTGTCCATCGCACGCTGACCGGTGTAACCCTGGATCTTGGTGTTGATGTACAGATCGGCGAGCATCTCGCGCACGATCGGATCCGAGTCCATGCCGTAGTGACGAATCATCGCGAGCAGGCGAGTCCACATCGACGTCTCGCCGCCACCCATCGTGCCGATCGAGGCGCGCTCGTTCATGAGCGTCGTGAGTGCGACGTTCCAGCCGTTGTTCACGTCGCCGAGTCGGTGATCGTCCGGCACGCGCACTTCGTTGAAGAAGACCTCGTTGAAACTCGCACCACCCGTCATCTGGCGAAGTGGGCGAATCTCGACGCCCGGAGCGTGCATGTCGACGATGAAGCCGGTGAGTCCCTTGTGCTTGGGAAGGCTGACGTCCGTGCGGCAGATGATCTCGCCGATGTCGCTGAACTGTGCACCCGAGGTCCACACCTTCTGTCCGGTGATGATCCACTCGTCGCCATCGCGTTCGGCCTTGGTCTGCAGAGACGCGAGGTCGCTTCCCGCACCCGGCTCGGAGAACAACTGGCAGCCGACGATGTCGGAGCGCCACATTCCCCGCAGGTAGAGGTCCTTGGCACGCTCGGTGGCGTGCGCGAGGATCGTCGGGGCGACCATGCCGAGTCCGATTTGGAACACGCCGAGGCTCGGTGTGCGATAGTCGCGCTCGACGGCGTTGTATGCACGCTCGTGCGCGGGAGTCAGTCCTGCGCCGCCATATTGCGTCGGTCCGGTGATCCAGCCGAAGCCGTTGTCGAATCGCGTGGCCTGCCACTCCTTGGCCTTGCGCAACACCTCCATCTCGGCTTCGCGACTGCGCTCTTCGAACATCGCGACGTTGTCGGAGCCCTCACCCCACACGAAGGCCTTGGCGGCTTCCTTGCGTTCGGCGTTGCGCTCGAGGAACTCGCGCGCCTGTTGGGTGAATGCTTCGACCGAGACCGTGTTCGACATGGGTTCAACCGTACCCAGTCGGGTCGCCGTGGGCGAAGGCGTGCCAACTAGTGTTGTGCCACATGGGTCAGCCTGTAGCCACGAAGAAACTGCCGTCCGCGACCCCGGGTCGGGTCCGCTTCGAGATCAATCGCTCGCTCACCGGGCAGGGTCACGAGCACTACTCGAGCGCGGGTGACGCACGGGGCTCCAAGCCCGCAGACGTGCTTGCGCGGCGGCTGTTTGCGACCGGCGCGGTGACGGCGGTGCACGTCTACGGCAACATGATCACCCTCGACGTGACCTCGTCGGCGAACGACACTGCACTGCTCGCCGCGGTGGAAGATATGTATCAGTTCTGGACTCCGGGCAAGACCCCTCCGACCGAGGAGGAGTTGATGGCCCAGGTGCCGAAGTCGGCTGCTCCCGTTGCATCGGGAGACTCGAGTGCTCCCGCGTCGAGCGATCCGAATCTCGCCAAGATTCCGCCTGCGCTGCTCGCACGCAGTCAGGCCGCACTCGCAAAAGCCCGCGCGAAGCAGGGCTGAGTTACGCGCGGTCGCGCGCGTGATGGGAAACTGAGAGCGAAACCATGGTCGATATCTCCCTCCACGACGTCGCCGACGAACTCGGCGTGCACTACATGACGGTGTATCGCTACGTTCGCCAAGGCCTCCTTCCTGCGACCAAGCGCGGCCGGACGTGGTACGTGGCCCCGAGCGATGTGGAGGCGTTCCGGTCGTCTCGCGTCGCCGTCGCGGAAGAGCCGAGTCCCACTGGCCGTCGCAGTGCGCCTTGGGCGCAACGACTCGAGTCACGCCTCGTCGAGGGTGACGAACGTGGGGCTCTCGAGGTGCTGGAGTCGGCGTTGCGTGCCGGCAACGACGTCTCGTTCGTCTATCTCGACGTGATGGCACCCGCGCTCGCCTCGATCGGCGAACGGTGGGCGGCAGGTGAGCTCGGCATTCACGTCGAGCACCGTGCAAGCGGCATCGTGTTGCGAATGATCGGTCTGATCGGCTCGCGCTTCAAGCATCGTGGTGTGTCCAAGGGCGCGGTCGTGATGGGTGCGCCAGCAGGTGAGGAGCATGCGCTCGTCATCAGCATGGTTGCCGACCTCGTGCGTCACGAGGGTTGGGAAGTGCACGACCTCGGTGCGAACATGCCAGCGGATGCGTTCGCCCACGCCGTCGAGGTGAGTAATGACGTCGTCGCGGTGTGTGTCGGAGTGACCGTTCCGCAGGCGTTGTCGGCGGCGCGGTCGACGATCGCGGCGATCAAGCGCGTGAGCAGCGTGCCGGTGTATGCCGGCGGTGCGGCGGTCGGCGGAGACGAAGCCGCTCGCAAGCTCGGCGCCGATCACTGGACGGGAGATGCCCGCCAGCTCGTCGGTTCGCTGAACCAGTTGGCACGACGCAACTAGCCAGTTCGTGAGCGAACATATGTTCGCTACGCTGTCGGCGTGCACGACCAGCTCGCCCATGCGCTCGCCAGCGGACTCGTTCGCCCCGCACTCGACGTCACGCTCGAGACGCTGAACGTCGCCGAGCACTTGCGCGAGGTGTTGCCCGATCGCGGTCTCGTGCGCGGCCGCATCGTGTCGTGCAGTGGAGATGCTGCGATGTCACTTGCGCTGCAGGTCGTGTCGCGGGCGACGCAGGACGGTTCGTGGTTGGCCGCAGTCGGTGTAGACCACCTCGGGCTCGTGGCTGCACACGAACATCGCGTCGCCCTCGAACGATTGGTCGTGGTGAACCCAGGAGATGTCGTGGGCGATTGGGTGGCGGCGGTGGGCATCGCCGTCGAGGGATTCGGGGTCGTGTTGCTGAACGTTCCACGGGGGTTGTCGGCACGGGATGCCCAACGCATCACGACCCGCATCCAGTCCCGTCGGGCCGTGGCGGTGTGCGTGGATTCGACACGGCGAGTCGCGGGTGGTCAGGGACTGGTTCCCGATGTCGTGCTGCACACGACGACGGTCGCCTGGCACGGCATCGACGAGGGCTCGGGGCACGTGCGATCCCGCGAGGTGTGCGTGGAGGTGAGCGGTCGGCGCGTGGCTCGTCCGAGCCGGCATGTGCTCCACCACGTCGGCTGATGGATCGCGACGTCACGCGCGTGGTGGTCGTGGCGTGTCCCGACTGGCCTGCCCAAGCTGCCGTCCTCGATCGAGTCGAACGGGGCATCGTCGGAGGTGCGCTCGCCGTGGTGTCGGCGCAACGGGTGGTGGCGCGCACGCGATCGGCTGGCGCCGAAGGGATCGCGGTGGGGATGCGCATGCGTGAAGCCCAGGGGATCCTGCCGGGGCTGATCGTGGAGGCGGTCAACCCACAACGAGATCGAACGACGTTCGAGCCGCTCGTGCGGGGCGTGTGCGAGATCGCCCCATTGGTCGAGGTCACCGAACCGGGGATGGTCCTCATCGCCACGCAGGGGCCGTCGCGGTACTTCGGCGGTGATGAAGCACTTGCGCAACGGCTGCAGCGCATCATCGGCGAGGCGACGAACGGTCGCATCATCTTCGGCATCGGTATCGCCGACGGTCGTCTGGCTGCCACCGTGGCCGCACATCACTCCGCGCACACGGGTTCGCCGGTCGTCGTCGAGACCGGTCGCAGCGCGAAGCTGTTGGCAGACCTCGGCGTCGGTGTGCTGGGCGAACACTGCGGTGTCGATCCGCAGACGATCTCGCTGTTGCAACGACTCGGTCTGCGCCGACTCGGCGACCTCGTGGCGATCCGCGAGGCCACCCTGGTCGCCCGTTTCGGTCCGCTCGGTGCGCAACTGCATCGCCTTGCACGCGGACTCGATCGTCATCCGCCGATCGTGATCGCGCCTCCACCGTTGCGAATCACCACGCATCGAACAGAGGAACCGGTGGAGGACGTCGGCGTGGTGGTGAACCTCGCGCGCACGCTCGCCGAGGACTTGGTCGCGCATCTTCATGCGCACGCGTTGCAGTGTGTGCGCATCCACGTGTCGCTCGTGTGTGATCACGGTGAGACGAGCGAACGACTGTGGTATCAACCCGAGGGCTTGTCGGCTGCCGCGATCGCCGAGCGGGTGCGGTGGCAGATGGAGGCCTTCGTTGCCTCGCGCATTCCGACGAGTGGGGTGGTCGTCATTCGCCTCGACCCTGTTGGCCTGGAGCCCGCAAACGGGCGCCAATTGGGGCTTTGGGGGGCTCGCAGTCAGGCCGACGAGGACGCCCACAAGGCGATTGCCGAGTTGACGGCGGCCCTCGGTGCGCACGCGGTCAGGGTGCCGTTGTGGCGGGGTGGACGGGATCCCGCGGAGGTCTTCGAACTCACGCCTGCCGCACTCGTCGATCTCGAACGACGAGGTGATGCCGTCGAAGTGTCGCGCGAGTGGAGCGGTGCGTTGCCGAGTCCTTCACCATCGATCGTGTTCGAGGACCGCTGCGAGATCGAGGTGCACGATGCACACGATCGACAGGTGTCGGTGAGTGGTCGTCACGAATTGAGTGCACCGCCAACACGGGTGATCATCGATCGACGCAGGTGTCGTGTGCGCTCGTGGGCCGGACCGTGGCCGATCGAAGAGCGCTGGTGGGATGGCTTGCGACGTCGCCGCATCGTGCGCATGCAACTCGTGATCGAGGATCCTCCACAAGGGCACAAGGCCTTGCTCGTCATACTGGACAACGGTCGTTGGAGTGTGAGCGCGGAGTATCGGTGAAAGTTTTTCATTCGCCCGATAACTTGTGAGCGCCATGTCGCAGCGTGCTGGAAAGACCGATTCGCAGATCGTGCAGGAGCTCTGCGCGCAGTTGCGCGCGGCGATCCCGTGCGACGAGCGCGAGCGCGCATCGATCGCGCAATTCTTGGAGATCGCTCCGACCCTTGCGCATCCCTTCGACGAACATGCCGATCCGATTCACGTCACCGGTTCCGCACTCGTCGTCGGTGAGCGCGGCGTCGTGTTGCATCTGCACAAGCGACTGAACTTGTGGTTGCAGCCGGGTGGTCACATCGAGTCAGGTGAGACACCCGCCGACGGCGCGTTGCGCGAGGCTCGTGAAGAGACCGGACTCGTGGTGGCGCACCCCTCGAGCGGACCCTGGCTCATGCACGTGGACGTCCACCCGGGGCCCCGAGGCCACACCCACCTGGACGTGCGCTATCTGGTCCAGGCTGAGGATGCCGAGCCCAACCCGGGGGCCGAGGAAAGCCAGCAGGTGCGCTGGTTTGAGTGGGATGAGGCCCTGTCGATTGCCGACGTGGGCTTGGCGGGCGCGCTGCGCGTGGCCCGTACTCTGACCCGCTGACCCCGGTCAAAAGCGAACATATGTTCGCTATCCTCACCCGGCATGGGGAGTGATCCGTCGTTTGCCGCGATGCCGTGGTCGCAACTCGAGGCGCGACTCTCCGATGGTCGTGCACCGCGGAGTCCGTCGTGGAACGCGGGTGGTGACGGACCTGCGTGGGGTGCAAAGCGTCAGCCGTACGTCGCGGCCGACATCGTGCGCGGTGAGTCGCAACATCCGTATGCCGAGTTGCACTGTCGCTCGCACTTTTCCTTCCTGCAGGGTGCATCGCATCCCGAACAACTCGTCGAGCAGGCGACGCGACTGTCGCTGACCGCACTCGCCCTCACCGATCGCAACGGGTTGTATGGCATCGTGCGTTTCGCGGAGGCGGCCCGTGCGCTCTCCATGCCCACGGTGTTCGGCGCACAACTGGAATGCGACCAGGGTGACGTCGTCGTCCTGGCCCGCAACCCCCGCGGGTACGGGCATTTGGCGTCGGCCATCAGTGACGGCCAGCTCGCCGGGAGCAAGGACGAGCCGATCTTTCGCATCGATCGACTGGCGGAGTTCTCTGGTGACGGCTGGTGGGTGCTCACGGGTGCGATGAGTGGTGCGGTCGCTCGCGCGATGCATCGCGACGGTCCTGCCGCCGCGGAACGGGTGGTGCAGCAGCTGATCGCTGCGTGCGGTCGCGACAACGTGCTCGTCGAGTTGTGGGATCACGGCGATCCGCTCGACTCGGTGCGCAACGACGAACTCGTGCGCATCGCCCATCGCAACGGTCTGTCGTGTGTGGCAACCAACGACGTGTTGTATGCGCTTCCCGCGCAGCATCGTCTGGCGACCGCCGTCGCTGCGGTGCGCAGGCGGGGGAGCTTGGATGACATCGATGCATCGTTGCCACCCGCGGCGATGGCCTACGTGCGCAGTGGATCCGAGCAGTACCGGCGCTTCGCCCGCTATCCGGGCGTCGTGGCGATGGCTGCCGAGGTGGGTCGCGATGCGGCCTTCGACCTGCGTCTCGTGGCGCCCAAGTTGCCACCGTTCCCGTGCCCGAGCGGACTGAACGAGATGGACTACCTGCGCCGACTGGTCGAGACCGGCGCGGTGCGTCGATACGGCGCGCGACCAGTGGATGGCGAGGACCTCTCGTTGCGCTCACGCGCCTGGCGCACCATCGACCACGAACTCGAGGTCATCGCCGCACTCGGTTTTGCGGGCTACTTCCTCGTGGTGTGGGACATCGTGCAGTTCTGCGAGCGATCCGACATCTTGTGTCAGGGTCGCGGGAGCGCCGCCAACAGTGCGGTGTGTTACGCGCTCGGTATCACCAAGGCCGATGCGGTGTCACTCGGACTCCTCTTCGAGCGGTTCCTGTCACCCGAGCGCGACGGCCCACCCGACATCGACATCGACATCGAAAGCGGTCGACGCGAGGAAGTCATTCAATACGTCTACGAGCGTCACGGTCGTCACCACGCGGCGCAGGTCGCCAACGTGATCACCTATCGCGCGCGATCTGCGGTGCGCGACATGGCCCGCGCGCTCGGTCACGCCCCGGGTCAGCAAGACGCGTGGAGCAAGCAGGTGGACGGATGGGGGACGCTCGCGACGACGATGTCGACCGGCGATCACGACATCCCACCCGCGGTGCTCGAGATGGCGAGTGCGATCGAGGATGCCCCGCGTCACCTCGGCATCCACTCCGGTGGGATGGTGATGTGTGACCGGCCCGTCACCGAGGTGTGTCCCGTCGAGTGGGCGAGGATGGCGAATCGCAGCGTGCTGCAGTGGGACAAAGACGACTGTGCGGCGGTCGGTCTCGTGAAGTTCGACCTGTTGGGCCTCGGAATGCTGTCGGCCCTACACCACGCGGTCGATCTCATCGCCGAGTTCCGTGAAAAGACGATCGATCTCGCCACCATCCCGCAAGAGGACGAGGTGTATGCGATGTTGTGTCGCGCCGACACCGTCGGGGTGTTCCAGATCGAGTCGCGTGCACAGATGGCCACGTTGCCGCGACTGAAGCCACGGCGTTTCTACGACCTCGTCGTCGAGGTCGCGCTCATCAGACCCGGCCCGATTCAGGGCGGATCCGTGCATCCGTACATCCGTCGCCGCAACGGCCAGGAACCCGTCACGTATCTCCATCCGCTGTTGGAGAACAGTCTCGGCAAGACCTTGGGCGTGCCGTTGTTCCAGGAACAACTCATGCAGATGGCCATCGACGTCGCGGGCTTCACTCCCGCGCAGGCCGACGAACTGCGTCAAGCGATGGGCTCCAAGCGATCGCGCGCGCGGATGGAGAAGTTGTCCGAGCGGCTGTACGCGGGGATGGCCGAGCGCGGCATCCACGGTGAGGTCGCCGATCGCATCTTTGCCAAGATGGCCGCGTTCGCCAACTACGGATTCCCCGAGAGCCACTCGGTGAGCTTCGCCTATCTCGTGTATGCATCCGCGTGGATCAAGTTGCACGAGCCGGCGGCGTTCTGTGCCGCGTTGTTGAATGCCCAACCGATGGGGTTCTGGTCCCCGCATTCCCTCGTGCAGGACGCGCGTCGTCACGGCGTCGTCGTGAAGCAGCCGGACGTCAATGCCTCGCGCGCAACCGCAACGCTCGAGCGCGATGAATCCTCAACGGGTGGACTTGGCGTGCGTCTTGGCATCGCGAGCGTGCGGGGGATCGGTGAGGATCTCGCGCGCGACATCGAGTCACACCGTCCGTATCTCGACATGGAGGACCTGGTGCGCAAGGTGCCGCGACTGACCGTGACCCAACTCGAGGCGCTCTCCACGGCTGGCGCCTTCGGCGACTGCTTCGAGGTGTCGAGGCGAGACGCGTTGTGGAGTGCGGGTGCCGTGATCGAGTCGCGACCGGATCGACTCGCCGGCGTCACGACGGGCATGGACGCTCCGGCGCTTCCGGGAATGGAGCCGATCGAGGAGTTGATCGCCGATTTGTGGGCAACGGGGATCTCCCCGAGTGGTCATCCGACGGAGATGTTGCGCGAGGAGTTGACACGGATGGGTGTGACACCGGCGAATCAGTTGTCGCGCATCGAGAGCGACAAGGTGATCGTCGCGGGAACCGTCACGCATCGCCAACGCCCGATGACGGCGCAAGGCGTCACGTTCATCAACCTCGAGGACGAGACGGGCCTCATCAACGTCGTGTGTTCGCAGGGTTGCTGGGTGCGGTACCGCAAGGTGGCCCGTGGGTCGGCTGCACTCGTCGTGCGCGGCAGGTTGGAGGTCGCGGAAGGTGTGGTCAACGTCGTTGCCGAACACCTCGCAGCACTACCGATGCGTGCCGCGGTGGTGGCACGGAACTTTCGTTAGTCCTGTGGCGTCTCGTTCAAGCCGTCGTTGAACATCCGATACGTCTCGTAGATGTCCTTGCACACGTCGCACAGTGGCAGTTGCTTCGGGTCGCGCGACGGCACCCACACGTGCCCACAGAGCGCCTCGAGTGGTGTTCCGTAGATGCGGGCCTCGAGGACCTTGGCAGCGGCGTCTTCGCCCGGTTCGGTCTTGACGATGTGGGCCATCGTCGGTTCGCCGGTCTCGGGAATCTGCTCCGTGATGGGTTCTGCGACCGCCGGGCGAGTCGAGAGGGGCGCGGGGGAGCTCACGGTTCCTACACTAGGTGCATGCCCACGTACGAGTTTCGTTGCAAGACCTGCGATTCGGTGTTCGAAGAGCGTCGCGCGATGTCGCAAGCGAACGATCCTGCGACGTGTCCGCAAGGTCATGACAACGCCGTGCGACTGCTCAGCGTGTTCGCCTCGGTTGGTGCGAGTGGCTCGTCGAGTCCTGCGCCTGCACCCGCCCCGCGAGCTGGTGGCGGTTGTGGCAGCGGTTGCGGCTGTCACCACTAGATTTCGCGCAGCCTGATCGAGCCCGGCTCGACGACCACCACGTCGCGCAGCACGAGCCCTGCGCGTTCGCAGGCGAGTCGAGCACGGCGTACTTCGTCGGGTGAGTCGTCGGTCTTCTCTTCGCGACACTCGACGACGACGAGTGACTCGACATCCAGCGTTGCCGAACACGCTGCGATCATGTCGTGCACGTGGTCACCGAGCCGCGCACCGGTGAGCGATACAAGACCAACGCCGCGCCGTTGCGCATCGCACATCAAGACGATGAGTGACGGAGAAAGCGGCCTCGCGATGGCAAGTGCGCAGACCGAGAGTGCGTTCTGCAGCGTGGTGATGGGGTCGCGGTGGGGTCGGGGAAGGACGAACGGGCTGACGAAGGTGATCGACACGGGACTCCTGGATTGACGACGGGGAAGTGGCCGCGTGTCGGCGAAGAGTGGAGTCTTATAGCGAGGGTGTGACGGCGATCAACACGCAACACAGACCGACGACGCATGGCGCGATGACGTTGGCGACGTGGGGAACCCTCCAGCGCGCCGGAGCGAGCACGACTGCGCCACAGATCGCGCCGGCGAGCGCACCGCCGAAGTGGCCGCCGACCGAGATGCCCGGGATCGCGAGTGTGAACACGATGTTGATGAGAAACGTCATGCCGAGACCGGTTTGCAGTGGATTGACGCCACGCTCCCGCATACCGACGACCGCTGCGGCCATGATCCCGAACACCGCACCCGACGCACCGCCAGTGAGCGCATTCGGGCTGAGCAAGAGTGCACCGGCAGAACCGCCAAGGAGCGAGGCTCCATAGACGAGTCCGAAGGTGAGCGAACCGAGCGTCGGCTCCAGCAGGCGTCCGAGTTGATAGAGCAGGTACATGTTGAGTGCGACGTGCAGGATCCCGAAGTGGACGAAGCCCGACGACACGAGTCGATACCACTCCCCGTCGTCGAGGAAGACGCGGGAGATGACCAGTCGTTCGGTGATGCCTGACAGTTGGTCACCGAGTGCCGATTGGGAGAACTGGCCAAGCAGCGTCCAGACGTAGATGCCGAGATTGGTGGCGATGAGCGCATTCGTCACGACGATGTCGGAGTTGCGTCGTCGACGCGAACGACGGAACGGATCGCGTCGTACCGTCGGGCGACGGGTCGTGGCGCGCGGAGGAAGCGGCGGCGGAACCTGTGGGGGAGGAAAGCTCACGTCAGTGCGTCGGTGGCGCTTCTGCTGCGGCGCGGTTCGCCAGATACCAATCGACGGTGGCGCGCAGACCTTCTTCGAACTCGGTGTGTGCGTGCCAGCCGAGTTCGCGTTCTGCTCGACTTGCATCCACGCGGCGGCGAGGCTGTCCGTCGGGTCGGCTCGGGTCCCACACGAGTTCGCCCGTGAAGCCGACGACGCGCGCGATGGTCTCTGCAGTCTCGCGGATCGTGACCTCGCGGTTGTTGCCGAGGTTCATCGGCTCGGCTGACGTGCGGAGTTGCGCTGCGAGCACGATCGCTTCGGCTGCATCTTCCACGTAGAGATAATCGCGGCTCGCCGCGCCGGTGCCCCACACGCTCACCTTGTCGTCGCCACGTTCCTTGGCCTCGACACACTTCTTGATGAGCGCGGGAATCACGTGGCTCACTGACTCATGGAACTTGTCGCCAGGTCCGTACAGGTTGGTCGGGATCACGAACGCGAACTGTTGGCCGTACTGCGCCTCATTGACTTGTGCGTGCACGAGCATTGCCTTCTTCGCGATGCCGTACGGTGCGTTCGTCTCCTCGGGGTAGCCGTCCCAGATCGACTCCTCACGGAACGGAACCGGGGTGAACTTCGGGTAGCTGCACACGGTGCCGAGAATGACGGTCTTTTCGACTCCGCACGTACGCGCGGCCTCGATGGTGTGCAGGCCCATCACCATGTTGTCGAGATACAGCTGGGCTGGGGCGACCATGTTGTAGCCGATTCCGCCGACGCGAGCAGCGAGGTGGATGACATGGCTCGGTCGATGGGTGCGAAACAACTCTTCCGCAACTCCTGCGATCGTGAGATCTGCTTGCGTCGATCTCGGCGCGACGACGTTTGCGCCGAATCCTCGCAGGCGCGCAACGACCTTGGATCCGAGGAATCCGTTGCCACCGGTGACGACGACGGTGCGATTCGCCCAATAGGTAGGCGCTGACTGCGATGTCACGACTTGAACGATATCCCGTTTGGCACAATGGAAGGGATGCGCGTCGCCTACACGCTTGAGCAGTGCTGGCATCGCGTGCCGGGAGGGACGGCTGTCGCCGCACTCGAGGTCGCTCGCGCGATGCCTGAGGCGCGTCCCGACGTCACCTTGCTCGGTGTTTCAGGAACACACCACGAGGATCCGTCGATCACCTTTGACGTCTCGATGGACGTCGCAGGACTGTCCCTGCGCTCGCCGTGGCTGTACGAGGCGTCCCTGCGCTTCAATCGACCGCGGGTGGAGAAGGTGTGGCCGGATGCGGACCTCGTGCACTGCACCACCCTGATTCCGCTGGCGACGAAGCGACCGATGGTGGCGACCGTGCACGACGTCGCGTTCATGCACTATCCGGAGTTCTTCACTCCTCGGGGTAATCGCGTGTTTCGCCGCAGCATCGCCGCCCTGAAGGCACGAGCTGCCAAGGTCTTGTGCTCTTCGACGGCAACCGTGAACGACCTGCGCGACCTCGGCTTCAGCGAAGAGCGGCTGCGTTACGTTCCACTCGGCGTGCGACAGACGCACGTCACGGACGATGATCGTGCGCGCGTGCGCGAGAAGTTGTCTCTTCCGCAGGAGTACTTGCTGTTCGTCGGCACGCTCGAGCCACGCAAGAATCTCGAGCGGCTAGTCGCAGCGCTTGCGATGGATTCGACGCTTCCGCCACTGGTCGTCGCGGGACTGGATGGTTGGGGTGAGATGGGGAACGTCTCGGGAAGCGATGTCCACTTCGTCGGTTACGTCGATGAATGGAACCTGCCGGCGTTGTACGACCAAGCAAGTGCGTTGTGTTACCCGTCCTTGTGGGAGGGGTTCGGCTTGCCGATCCTGGAGGCAATGTCGCACGGCACACCAGTCGTGACGAGTAGGGGAACCTCGACGGAAGAAGTTGCCGGCGGTGCTGCGGTCCTCGTTGATCCGACGAGCGTGGACGACATCCTTCGCGGCGTGCGCGAGGCACTCAACTCACGTACCGACCTTGCATCGCGTGGTCGTACGCGCGCGGCAGCGGCGACGTGGTCGAACACGGCACGCGAGACCGCTGCGGTGTACGACGAGGTGCTCGCGTGACGTTGACCGTCGGCGTGAACATGCTGTGGTGCGTACCCGGCGAGGTTGGCGGGAGCGAGGAGTACTTCGTGCGCCAGCTTCTCGGACTCGCGGAAGTCTCCGGTCGTTGTGACGTCACGGCGTTCGTCCCGCGCGGATTCGTCGCTGCACATCCCGACGTCGCGCGAGCGGTGAAGGTCGTCGAGTCGGACTCGGACTGTCGTAGTCGGCTGCGCCGAATCGTCGTGGAGAACACCTGGCTCGCCAAGAGAACCAAGGATTTCGATCTCGTTCATCACGGCGGGGGAACGATGCCGACGCGGTCGGCTTCCCCGAATGTCGTCACCATCCACGACCTGCAATACCTCACGTATCCCGAATACTTCACCACCACGAAGCGCGCGTATCTCGGTCGTCGAGTGCCGAACGCTGCGCGACGCGCCACGGTGATCACCGTGCCGAGTGCGCACGTGAAGTCGAGCGTTGCTGCCTCGTTCGGAGTCGACCCCGAACGCATCGTCGTCGTGCGTCATGGCATCGAGCAAACGTTGGGTACGAATCCAACGCCCGAGGCCGAGCTGCGTCAACGCTTCGGAATTCGTACTTCGCGAGTACTCGTCTATCCAGCGATCACTCATCCACACAAGAATCACGAGTTCCTGCTCACGTTGCTCGCCGGACCATGGAGCGATCCTGAGATTTCAGTGGTCTTCGCTGGCGGAACGGGACTCGCCGACGATCGGGTCGCTCGCAGGATCGCGGAGTTGGGCCTCAGCGAGCGCGTCATTCGCACGGGTCGGGTTCGTCCCGCTGATCGTGACGGCTTGATCGCGATGGCTGAGGCAGTGGTCTTCCCGAGTCAGTTCGAGGGATTCGGGGCACCGGTGCTCGAGGCGATGACGATCGGCACGCCGGTCGTGGCGAGCGATTCAACCGCGCTCCCGGAGGTGATCGGTGAAGCTGGCATCGTGTTGCCACTCGTCGAGGGCGAGTGGGCGAGTGCGCTCGATGTCGTGCGTGCTCGCCGCGCGGAGTTGATTGCAGCAGGAAAGACTCGCGCGGCACAGTTCACCGCACGTGCGTCCGCTGAGGATCTCATCCGTGCCTATGAGTTGGCGGTAAGTAAGTGAAGCTCGTCGTCGTCTGTCCACACTTCGCGCCCGACATTGCGCCGACTGGCACGGTGATGACACGGATCGTGACCGAACTCGCAGACCGTGGTCATCAGTTGCACGTGATCACTGCGCTCCCGTGGTATCGCGAGCATGCAATCGAGGACGGTTGGGGTTCGAAGCTGTGGCGCACGGAGACGACATCGTGGGGTTCGATCACCCGCGTTCATCCATTTCCTGGGAAGTCGAAGTCGAACCTTTTGCGACGTGCACTCGGATTCGTCGCGTTCAGTGCATTGGTTGCATGGCGGGGACTCTTTGCTGGTGGTTTCCTGTCGCGACTCGACGGAGTGATCGCGATGTCACCGCCGCTCACACTCGGACTGACGGGTCGCCTGATCACCGCACTGCGCGGCGGTCGATTGATGTTCAACATCCAAGACGTCTTTCCCGATGCGGCGATCACGACCGGGGCGATTCGGCACCCTCTGATCATCTCGCTGGCCTCACGACTCGAAAGGTGGAGCTACCGCGCAAGTGATTCCGTCGTCGTGCTGTCCGATGACCTCGCCGACAACGTCCGCGCCAAGGTCTCGAAGTCTCGGCGCGATCGCGTGCGAGTGATTCCGAACTTCGTCGACACCGAATCACTCTCTCCACGTTCGCGCAACACCGCGTATCGAACCGAGCTCGGAATCGGCGATCAGGTCGTCGTCATGTATGCGGGCAACGTTGGTTACTCCCAGTCGCTCGACATGGTCGTCGAGGTGGCGCGAGCGATGCCGTCTGTGGTGTTCGTCATCAATGGCGACGGATCTGCGAGGGAGTCGTTGGAGTCATCCGCGCGAGGACTGGCGAACGTGAAGTTCGCCGACTATCAACCGATCGAGCGGCTGTCGGAAGTACTCGCGACCGGTGACATTCACCTCGTGCCGTTGCGGGCGGGACTCGCCCGGGTGAGCGTGCCATCCAAGACGTATTCGATCATGGCCGCCTCACGACCGGTCGTCGCCGCAATCGATCCCGACACCGAAATACCGCGCCTCCTCGAACGTGCGGGTGCGGGACTGAGCGTTGCGCCGGACGACGCGGACGCGCTTCGTGTCGCGATTGCCCAGCTCGTCGATTCCCCAGCCGTGCGAGAAACCTTCGGGAGGAACGGTCGTGAATGGGTGGAGCGCCATGCGTCACCACGCGCCGTTGCCGTTGCGTACGAGGGTTTGTTCGCCGCAGACAGGTAGCCTGTAGCACTCGTGGCACGCTCATCTTCCGCACAGAAAATCGCCCGCCTCGCCGAACGCGGCAAGGGCAAGAAGGTCCGCTTCCAGGGCGGCTCGGTCTTCCCGACCGTCATCCTCGTCGTGTGCCTCCTCGGCGCCGTGCTCATCGCATATGCGCGCCAGAGCCAGCCAACCGTGGATGCTGCCAAGGCGGCCGAGCAGAAGTACTCGACCGCATTCGGCATCTACAAGTGTGACGCGTTCCTCGATCTCGGAACCCTTGGTGTCGACATCGGTGCGATCGATCCTGCCGATCCGTTCTCTTCGGTCACGACCGATACGCCGATCGCGGTCATCAACAACGGTGTCGTCGGCTGGATGCCACAAGTGCTCGCCGGCCAGCGCAACGCGAAGCTCGGTGCGATCCTCGATCTTTATGGCATCAAGGTCACCGACGATGAGATCGTGTTGCCGGAGTCGATCTCTGGTGGCGAGACGCTGAGCGAGGCAGACACGAAGTGTGGCGATGCCGACGCAACGATCCAAGCGTTCGCATGGAATGATGGCGCCGATGCATCGAACTCGCAGAAGTCGATCGTGGCGTTCGATGGTGTGAAGTTGGCGAGTGATCGCATGTCGATCGTGCTCGCATTCGTCGCGGAAGGCACCGAGGTGCCGATGCCGATCGATGCGATGTCGCTCCTCCCGCAAGCACAACCCGCGGAGTAGTCCACGATGTACGCGGTCGTCCTCGTCGGAGGGTTCGGCACGCGACTGAGACCCATCACCTACACCACGCCGAAGCCGTTGCTGCCGATCGCACACGTGCCGATGGTGGAACGTCTCGTGCGCCAACTCGGCAACGGGGGAGTCACGCACGTCGTGCTCGCGCTCGGCTTCAAGCCGGAGCCGTTCTACTCGGCGTTCCCCGACAACACGTGTGGCGGGGTGTCGATGTCGTATGCGGTCGAGTCGTCTCCGCTCGACACTGCTGGCGCAATCGGATTCGCTGCACGCCAAGCCAACATCGACGACACGTTCGTCGTGGCCAACGGTGACGTGATGTGTGACCTCGACGTTGCTGAACTCGTTGCATTCCATCGTTCGCGAGGGGGCATGGGAACGATCTCGCTCACGACGGTCGAAGACCCGAGCCAGTTCGGAATCGTCGAGATCGATGAGCGCGGAAAGGTCGAACGATTCGTGGAGAAGCCGTCGGCGAGCGAGACGACGAGCCGCTACGCGAGCGCCGGGACGTACGTGTTCGAACCGAGCGCGCTCGACCTCATGCCCGGAAACGAGAAGTTGTCGATCGAGCGAGTCGTGTTTCCCGAGATGGTCCGTCGCGGTGAGCTGTATGCGATGTCGACGCGGGGCTACTGGATCGATGCTGGGCGACCGAACACCTACATCGACGCCAACGTGCACTACGCCACCCTCGAGTCGTGCGCAGTCCAGTCGAATGACATCGATCCAACGGCGACGGTCGTTGACTCCGTCGTTTCACAGGGCGTGTCGGTTGGGGCTGGCGCACGGATCGAACACTCGGTCCTCCTCGCGGGTGCGAGTGTGCGTGCGGGCGCGCGAGTCTCAGACAGCATCGTCCACGGTTCAATTGGCGCGAACGCCACGCTGCGCAACGTGATCGTCGCCCATGACGGGATCGTCGCCGACGGCGAAACGATCGAAGACCGGGGTGTGCCGCGAGTCGAAGGGGCTTAGTCATGGCACGCGTCATGGTCTGTGGTGGTGCGGGATTCATCGGTTCGCACTTGGTCGAGCGACAGCTCGCCGATGGTCACGACGTCGATGTGGTCGATGACTTGTCAACGGGTTCCCTCGCCAATCTGGCCACCGCACGGTCGATGGGTGGATCACTGCGCTTCCATCATCTCGACGTGACCTCGCTCGAGTTTGCCGAACTCGTTGGACTGCGTAATCCAGAAGTCATCTATCACCTTGCGATCCTGCAGCCGAGCGCATCGGATTCGTTGTCGATCACGCGTTCCCTTCCTGCATTGCTTGGTGTACTTGAAGCCGCAAGGCGGCACCGTGTTGGTCGTGTCGTCGTCGCGATCCCCGCTGGATTGTTGTATGGCGAAATCGAAGCGAAGCATCAGCCGGTGAAAGAGGGCCGACGAACGGAAGCAATCGGCGTGTCGCACGTGATGGCGAACACGATGGTCGATGTGCTCAACGTGTATCGCGAGCGGTACGGCATCGAGTTCTGTGCGCTCGCGATGGGGAACGTCTATGGAGTGCGCCAGAGACCACAAGATGGCGTCGTCGCAGCATTCGCGTCGGCGGTCGTGCGGGGAACTGATGCAGAGATCTTCGGCTCTGGAAAACAGACTCGTGATTTCGTGTTCATCGACGACGCGGTCGATGCCCTTGCGCGTGCGTATGACCGTGGTGGTGGTCTCGTCATCAACATCGGAACTGGCGTTGCGACGTCCATCGAGGAAGTCTGGAAGTTAGTTGCGATGGGGAGTTCGTTGAAGGCGCGCAAGACCACCACGCGTGAAGAGGACGTGACGCGACTTGCGCTGTCGAACGTGCGCGCCAAGATCCAGCTCGGCTGGGCACCGTGGACGTCGGTCGTGGATGGAATCGCGTCGATTCGCGACACCTTTCCGAAGCGTTAGCGGAACAGGTCTTCCTGGGCGGGGCGGACGATCTCGTCCATCGACGACTCCCTGAACCACTCCTTGTCGAGTCCGCGCACGATCGCGACGGGGATCCCCGACGACTTTCCCATCACGAGTTCTGCGGCACTTGCCACCTCGTCGGCAATCGACACCTCCGTCACTTGCATGACGCGGCCGAGTGCATCTGGCGTTCCGCGCAAGTCGTGAACCGCGGCGATGCCCGCCACGCCGATTGCGACATCGGTGAGACCCTTGCGCCACGGTCGTCCGAAGGTGTCGCTCACGATCACCCCAACCGTCACGCCGAGCTTGGCCTTGACGATGTCGCGGATGCGTCGCGCGGAGCGATCGCTGTCAAGCGGGAGGAGCGCCGCGTAACCACGCTCGACGTTGGACAGGTCGACGCCGCTGTTTGCGCAGATGAATCCATGCTTGGTCTCGGTGATGATGAGGTCTCCGCGGCGGCGCACGATGCGCACGGCTTCATCTTCGACGAGTTGTTTGTGGCTCAGCGGATCGTTCGGGTCGATCTCGACGAGGCGTCCCTCGGCTTTGGAGACGATCTTTTGCGTCACGACGACGACGTCATGGTCGGCGAGTGGCCCGTTCGGTTCCCCCGAGCACGCCTCGACGATGAGGTCACCGACTTGGTCGCCAGGAACGACTTCGCCGATTCCAGTCACGCCCCATGCCTGCAACCTCGTCACGACACGGCCTCGATGCAGGTTCGTGCGAGCGCGGTGGTGATCTCCGGAGTCGACATGATCGTGTTGGTGACGATACAGCGGATGCCCTCAGACTCGACTGCGGTGGCGAGCGCCGCATCTTGCTCGTCGATCACGAGCACGGATGCGATCGGTGCATACAGCCGCGCGACGCCGACGACGCTCGGTTCGTGACCGAGTTCGCGCATCAGTCGATCAGCCGGTCCCTTCAGTGCCGACCCTGCAACGATCGGGGAGACGGCAACGACGCGGTCCCGTCGCCGTCGCAAGAGGTCATCGACGCCTGCGAGGGATCGCAGTGGTGCGATCGACACGAGTGGGTTCGATGGGGCGATGAGAATCGCATCCGCAGATTCGAGTGCGTCAAGACCGAGCGGCGTGGCCGCATCGGCGCCGTCGAAGCGGACGGACTCGACGGAGACATCGTGGCGGAGTTTGACGAAGTACTCCTGGAATGTGATCTCACGCGGAGCTGCGCCATCCGCGCGAGTGACCATCGTGCGCACGCGATCGTTGGTCATGGGAATCACCCGCACGGGGAGGTTCCATGCGCGCGCGATCTCGTCGGTCACGTCGGCGAGCGTCGCACCTTCGGCGAGTCGCGCGGTGCGATAGAGGTGAGTGGCGAGATCGCGATCACCGAGGTTGAACCAGGTTTGACCCGCTGATGAACCATCTGGAATGACAGACGCGTATCGTCCCAGATTGGCCATTGCATTCCAGGATTCGTCCGCAAGTCCCCAGCCTCGTTGCGGATCGATCGCCTCGGCGAGCGTGTAGGTGACGGTGTCGATGTCGGGGGAGATGTGCAGGCCGTGCATCACGGTGTCATCACCGGTATTGACGATGGCCGTCACGTCGGACGCGTGGGGGAGGCGCACGACGCCTCGAAGAAATCGCGCGGCACCGACTCCGCCTGCAAGGACCGCGATCACGTCCCCGATCGTAACGATCGGTCTCCGTTAGAGTGGGGGTCTCATGCGCAAGGCGTTTATCACGGGAATCACCGGTCAAGACGGCCGCCATCTGGCTGAGTTGTTGCACTCCAAGGGCTACAAGGTCTACGGAATGATGAAGGGTCAGCACAATCCTCGCTCGGAAATGATTCGCGACGAGTTCCCGTACGTCGAAATCGTGCCGGGAGACCTCACTGACCTCACGAGCCTCGTGACTGCGCTCGAATACGTCCAGCCCGACGAGTTCTACAACTTGGGCGCGATCTCGTTCGTCGCGATGTCGTTCAATCAGGCGGAGCTCACCGCCAACGTCACCGGTCTCGGCGTGCTGCGTGCACTCGAAGCAGTGCGCATCGTCGGTGGTGCCCAGAACAACCCCATTCGCTTCTATCAGGCATCGTCATCGGAGATGTTCGGCAAGGTGCGAGAAGTTCCACAGACCGAGCTCACTCCGTTCCACCCGCGTTCGCCATATGGAGTTGCCAAGGTTTTCGGACACAACATCACGATGAACTATCGCGAAAGTTATGGCCTCTATGCATGTTCGGGCATCTTGTTCAATCACGAAGGTCCGCGTCGTGGTCTCGAGTTCGTGACGCGCAAGATCACCAACACCGCCGCACGCATCAAGCTTGGTCTGGAGAAGGAACTTGTGCTCGGCAACATCGATGCCAAGCGTGACTGGGGCTATGCCGGTGACTACGTGAAGGCGATGTGGCTCATGCTGCAGCAGGACGAACCCGACGACTACGTCGTGGCGACCGGTGAGACGCACTCAGTGGAAGAGTTTCTCGAGATCACCTTCACGAAGGTTGGGCTGGGTAACTGGCGCGATTACGTGCGTCAGGACCCGAAGTTCTTCCGTCCGGCCGAAGTCGACCTCCTCATCGGTGACCCGACGAAGGCAAGGACGAAACTCGGTTGGAAGCCCGAGGTGAGCTTCGAGCAGCTGGTCGACATGATGGTCGCCCATGATCTTGCGTACGAATCCGCAAGATTAAGCAAATAGCCAGCGACAACTAGTCGAGCGGTCGCTCGGTCAGTGCTTCGATCATTGAGTCGACGTCTGTTGACGAACCTGCGTCAAGCTTCTTCTTGGCGACCCAGGCGAACGCGACGAGTGCGATGAGTGAACTCGCAAGTAAGGCGAGTTCGACGCGGAGATAGAGGTCGTCGCTCGAAAGCCACGCGACCAAGACGAACGTGGCAAAGCCGGCAATCCATCCGTATGCGACGGCCGCATGGCCATGGAGTGCGATCACGGCCTGCGCAAGTGCGAGGGCGAGCATGTAAATCGCACTTGCTGCTGCAAGAAGGCTCATCGTGCGACGGTCGATCCCGCCTTCGTACACAAGCTCGAGCACCCACGGTCCGATGGCGAATGCACCGATCGTGCCCACCACTCCGACTCCGACCACGAGCAGGATGAGTCGGCGTAGTCCACTACGGAACTCGACCATGTCGCGCTGCGCGGCGAGTCGAGCAAGCTTCGGAAGGAGTGCGGCCTGCACGGCTTGGAAGAGGAAGAGTGGCACACGAGCGAAGATGACGGCATTTCCGAATCGTGTGACGACTGCTGCAGGTTCGTCGGATCCGAGGATGTCGACGGTGATC
>DAIRSS010000013.1:0-34163 GCA_036804285.1 Ilumatobacteraceae bacterium | reverse complement strand
ATCTTGGCGTCACGGTGCCAGCGCTCGACGGGATATTCGCGCGTATAGCCATAGCCACCGAGGATCTGGATCGCTTCTTCGGTGACACGAACCGCGGTCTCTGATGCGTAGTACTTGCTCATCGAACCCTCGCCGTTGACGAAGCCACCGTTTCGAGCCAGCCATGCCGCACGCCAGATCAGGAGTCGGGATGCATCGATCCGCGTAATCATGTTGGCGAGTTTGAACGCAATCGCCTGGTGCATCACGATCGGCTTGCCGAATGCTTTGCGCTCTTTCGCGTAGTCAAGGGCGTATTCGTAAGCGGCACGTGCAATGCCCAGCGCTTGTGCGCCGACTGCTGGCCGCGTCGCTTCGAAGGTCTTCATCGCAGGCTGGGCCTCGCCAGACTTGCCCCGCTCACGAGCACGAGCAAGCTTGGCGTCGAGTTTCTCCTTGCCACCGAGCAAGCATCGACCGGGCACGCGCACGTCTTCGAGAACGACTTCTGCGGTGTGGCTCGCCTTGATGCCGTGCTTCAGGTACTTCTGACCCTGAGAGAGACCTTTCGTTCCCGGCGGAACGACGAAGCTCGCTTGACCTCGACCCTTCAGTTCCGGATCGACTGCAGCGACGACGACGTGCACGTTGGCGATTCCGCCGTTGGTGATCCATGCCTTGGTCCCGTTCAGCACCCATTCGTCCTTCGCTTCGTCGTAGACGGCACGGGTCCGTAGCGAACTCACATCGCTGCCAGCATCGGGTTCGCTCACACAGAACGCACCAACCTTGACGTCGTCTGCGGTTCCGTAGCACTGGGGCACCCATTCCATGATCTGTTCCGGTGTGCCATTGCCTGAGATCCCTGCTGCGGCAAGTCCAGAACCCATGATCGCCATGCCGATACCAGCGTCACCCCAGAAGATCTCTTCGATTGCCACCGGCAAGGTGAGACCACTCTGGTCACCCATTGCATTCATGATGAAGTCAAGACCGTAGAGACCGATCTTGGCTGCTTCCTGCACGATCGGCCACGGGAATTCCTCGCGCTCATCCCACTCGTGTGCTGCTGGCCTGATGACGTCAACGGCGAACTGGTGAATCCAGTCCTTCAGTTGGATTTGTTCGTCGTTGAGGGAAAGGGAGAATTCAGACATGGCCCAAAGTTAGTTGGTGAGCGACCTGTCGCTACAGCCGAGCGGAATAGTGAGCAGCCAGTGAGCCCAACACGGCGCGCGCAGTGTCCACATCATCGACGAGAACGCGGTCGCCCATCTCGTGCGATAGTTCGGCGCACGAGTGAAGGACCTCTTGCACGCCAGAACCCACCGTGATTGCCGAGGAGTTTCGAATGGCTCGAACTGCCGTCAACAACTCGCACGCAACGACGGTCTCCACTGCTTCGAGAATCTCGTACGTTGCGGCCACTGAGCGTGCGGCGAACGACGCGTGATCCTCGGTTCCGATCGAAATCGTGGTGGTGTGACGTGAGGAAGGATCAGCAAGCGTCCGCACCGTCTCGAGTGCGGATGCGGCACAGTATTCAAGGACCATCACACCAGAGCTGCCCGACGGACCGACGGCGAGAAATCGTTCCTGCTCCGTGTACGCAGGATCGTTGAGCTTGACGATGCGAGCGACCGAGCTCGACAGCCACTGACACAGTGCAAGACGCAACGTGTCGAAGGCAAGGCCGACGCTCGTGAGATTGAAGGCTCCGTGATGCCACACTGCGCCATGGGCAAAACGGGGGTTCTCTGCGCGCGCGTCGATTGCGCGGTTCGTCTCGTCCTTCGCACGCCACAACGACTCGACGAGTGGTCCGAAGACGAACGGCATCACTCGATACGCAAGCGGATCCTGCGTTCGAGCCTGCACGTAATCCGTGCCGTCGAGAATCCTGCGAATCACCGTCATGCACTCAGCTACGCCATCAGATGGGCGCGTTTCCTGGGCGACTTCCGACCACTGCTGACGATTCGCGCGGATCGGAACGGTGCTCAACGTTGCGGCGACGAGGCTTGCTCGCACGACTGCTTCCAGTCGATGGAGGGCATGAGCACCGAGGCCGAGCGTCGGGGCGCTCGAGCTCATGAAGGAGAGTGCAGCACTCGCATCGAAGTCCTCGACGAACTTCTGAATGGTGCCATCCGACCACCGGCGTTCTCCGACGAGGCACGTTGCGAGTTCTCCGAGCACGGTGATGTCTCCGGTGCCAAGGCCTCCAAATTCGCGGAATGCAGACGTCTTGTTGGCGATCAGCGCCTCGACGAGTGCGCGCACGACATCAACGCGGATGCCTGAGCCAGGTCGAGCGAGCTGATGTGCTCGTACGACCATCGCTGCGCGCGCGATCTCTGTCGAATACGGCGCACCACCGCCTGCAGCATGCGACCGGATGAGGCGCATGCCGTGATCGCCATCCGAGTCGTCGGCGGCAACGTTTCGATTCGCACCGACTCCCGTCGTTCGTCCGTAGGCAACGTTGGTGGCACTCGCCGCGACAGACTCGTCGTGACTCCGTTGCAGGAACTGCTGAACATCTGATGGAAGCGCCAGTTCCTCCGTTGACATACTCAGGTCGACGACCCGATGGATGTCGAGTGGATCTACTCCAAAACGATGCATGGCGTTACTTCCTACTCCTCACGGGAATTGACAACAGATCATCGGCGATGGTTTCAAGAATGAGTTTTGCACCCGGCTTGTAGACGTGGACTCCGTCCCAACGGTACGAGAGACTCGACGAAATCTTGGCGCTGTTGCACCACTCCGTCGGTCCTTCGACGAAATACACCTGAGATGGGTACTCGTCGACAACGTTCTTGATGAGCTCGTTCAGGTGCTTCGTCCGAAGGTCGTCACCACGCTCCTTCAGCGCAGGAACGGGACCACCCTTGGAGTCGACCGGGCGCATACACGGGATCTCGAGAATCGCCACCGCGGTCCTCGTCGCCAGGAGAGCGTCGATTCCCTTGCGCAACTGCGCGGTGAACAACGTGTCAGCCGGAACCGTGTCGAGTTTGAACCTGAGTTTCCCGACTTCGATGTCCAGCACCTCCCATGCACCGATCACGACCAGTGCGACATCGGCCCGAGCAGTCGTGGCAGATTTCGCCCACTTGGTTTCGAATCCGGCGCAATTGGCGAAGTTTCGTCGGAAGCGATCGTTCTTCCCACCCACGCCAACGCCCCGGTCGTACACACCACAACCATCGATGGACCCGTTGGCGAGGTCGAACGTCTCTTCGATGCCCGCCGGCCGATTCACGTACAGCGAATGCGCCTGAGAGTCACCCACGATGACGACCCGTCGCGGCAACTTTGCCAGCGTCGTCGACGTCGTCGATACCCCGGGAACCGTGGTTGAAGGGACGGTCGACGGCGCGACGAACACGACGTCTGAATTCCCCTGGTCGATGGAAACGTCACGGGCCTGAATTCCCGTCAGCTGGACGCTCGACCCGATGATCACTGCTGCAAGGGCGGTCGCAACGCCGATGGACATGCGCCGTTGCATTCGAGACAAGTTAGGCCAGGCAATCCTCAACTTTCCAGCCGCCCCACCACGGATGGGAAGTTCGACGTACCGATAGGTGACCTCGTTGAGGAGAACAGTTACAACTCCTGCAATGGCAAGTTGACGGGTTGACTCACGCGCATTGAGAACTACGAAGGTTGGCCAATGCCACAGATACAGACCATATGAACGCTTGCCGATGGCAACGAGCAACGGGAGCGACAGGGCCTCGCCGATGAGTCCTGGGCTTCGGCGAATCACCGCCATGATCAACACGACGGTCGCAATCGATGTCGCTGCGAGTCCGCCTCGATAGAGCATTTCGTCCTCGACGTGCAACACCGCCATCAAGAAGCCAACCAGCACGAGCGCGGCGAGAGCCGCCCCGGTCATCACCACGTTGGCCAATCTGCGGGTGCGCGACTGCTGGTCTTTCGGCGACCACAGGAGGGCAAGTGCTGCACCAGCCAAGATCCCCGAAGACCGTGTGTGCGTACCGAGGTACAACAGGTTTGTCCGAGACTCGTCATCGGGGACGAACGCGAACGCGGTCATGCCCATCACGATGAGTGACACGACTGCAGCTGCGACCCCCAACGAAAGACGACGAACGTGCTGTCGACCGATGCATGCGACAAAGACGAGTGGCCAGAGGAGGTACCACTGTTCCTCGACGGCCAGTGACCACAGATGTCGAAGCACCGGGAGGGAGCCGGTGCCGAAGTACGGGACATCCACTCCGAAGATCTGCCACCAGTTCGACACGTAGAGCAAGCTCGGAATCACGTCGCGGCGAAAATCCGCTGCGGCGCTCGTCCACACGAATGTCACCGCTACGAGCGTGACGATGAGCATCGTCAGCAGTGCGGGCATGAGTCGCCGGAACCTGCGTAACCAGAACCCGCGAAGCGAGACTCGGCCCGTCGAAGTTCGCTCCTCCAGCATCAACGTCGTGATGAGGAATCCGCTGATCACGAAGAAGACTTCAACACCGAGAAATCCACCAGGGATGAACGACGCCCCGGCGTGGTACGCGATCACTGCACAGACGCTGAGGGCACGGAGCCCGTCGAGTGCAGGCACGTAGCCGAGTGATCGTCTGCTCATCGAGAACTGGTCGTCAATCCCCACGACGCCACGATCGCCACGAGGAACACGACCGCGCCGAGCGAATACGGAGCGCCAATTCCGACTTGGTCGAACGACAGCCCGGCAAGAGGTGGTCCGATGACACGCGCAAGTGCGCCAGCGGACTGCTGGAATCCGAGCACCTCACCGCGTTGGTCGGCCGGGGCGGAGTTGGCGACGAGCGTCGTCAGTGAAGGATTGCTCATTCCACTACCAATGACGATCAGCGTGAGCGCGAGTGCAAGCACCACCCACACTGATGCGCCACCGAGGACGACGAGTCCGCTTGCGACGAGAACGAGTCCGACCCGCAGCAATGTTGCACTCCCGAATCGTTGTGTGAGTGGGCCGATCAGCACACCCTGCACGAGAGACATCGCCAAACCAATTGCAAAGAACACTGCGGCGGTTGACCCCTCGGTGAGATCGAAGCGTGCGCCGCCGAAGAGCGAGAACGTCGCCTCGAAACCAGCGAATGGAAGTGCGGAGAAGAATCCAATGACGATGAAACGGTTCACCTTTCGACCACGACGTGAGGACGATCGTGGCTGTCTCGCCGTCGTTGACGTCTCAGGCAAACGCACGACTGCAGCGATCGCATTCGCAGCGGCGAGACCAGAAGCTACGAAGAACGGAACATGTGGTCCGCCGAGCGCCGCAAGACCACCGAGTGCGGGTCCGACGACGAATCCGACACCAAATGCCATTCCAAGAAGTCCAAGCATGCGCGCACGCTGATCCGGCTTACCGAGATCAACGACCGCACTCTGCGCCACTGCGATGCTGGCACCCGAAGCACCGTCGATGATGCGACCAACGAAAAGCACCCAGAGGGCTCCTGCGATGCCGGTCACAAAGCTCCCCACTGCAGTACCGATGAGCGACACGATGATGACCGGCTTACGACCGATCCGATCGGAAAGTCGACCAAGCACGGGTGCACAGATCATCTGTGCGAGCGAGAACGATGCAAACAACAGACCAACTTGGAGACCACTCGCTCCGAATCGATCGGCGTAGCGACCCAAGATGGGTGCCACGATTCCGAACCCGACCATGTCGAGGGCGACGGTCGACCAGATGACCCAGAATCCACGGGGCAACGGCTCCCGCTCGGTGGTCGTCTTCATCGACATCAATCTCGATTAGGCGCGACGCACGCGAGTGCCGTCCTTGGTGGTTTCCACCACGTAGCCGGCCGACTGCAACTCGCCACGAATCCGATCAGCTGCGGCAAAATCTTTCGCGGCGCGGGCCGCATCCAACTGCCGGGCAAGATCGGCCGCAGACTCCTCGACATCGCCTCCCGCTCGGAGGTCCAGACCGAGTGCAGAACACATCGTCGTCACGGCCGCGGCGAGCGATGCTGCGAGCGCGCGATCGCCAGAGTCGACGGCTGCATTGGCCCGTCGAACCGTGTCGAAGATCAACGCGGTCGCACCCGGAGTGTCGAGATCGTCATCCATCACGCGCCGGAACGACGCGAGGACGACGTCATCGGGCATGGCTTCGCCGAGCTCAGCAAGTCGAGACGCAAAGGCATCGAGTCCCGCGAGCGACTTCACCGATGCATCGATGTTGTCTTGACCGACCTTCACCGGGGATCGGTAGTGCGTCTGCAGGAGCAACATGCGATAGGCGCGCGGGTCGTAGTGCTCGATCAGGTCAAGCAGATTCGTCACGTTGCCCAAACTCTTCGACATCTTTTCGCCTTCAGCATCGACGACGAAGCCGTTGTGCATCCAATGTTGCGCGAAGGTCTTGCCGAGTGCGACTGCTTGTGCGCGCTCGTTCTCGTGGTGCGGAAAGCGCAGGTCGGCGCCACCGCAGTGCAGGTCGAAGGACTCACCGAGCAACTCGAGGCTCATGACGACACATTCGCTGTGCCACCCAGGTCGACCCTCTCCCCACGGAGACGGCCAGCTCGGTTCACCGGGCTTCGAAAACTTCCACAACGCGAAGTCTGCTGGTGTGCGCTTCTCCGCGGCGCCGAGCACCTCGCGATCTCCGCCACCGCTCAACATGTCCTCCATGCTCTGGTGGGCAAGGAGGCCATAGTCGGGCACGGAGTTGACGTCGAGGTACACGCCGTCCGACGTCGCATATGCGGCATTCCTGGACATCAAGGTGCCGATCATCTCCACCATCTGGGTGACGTACTCGGTCGCATGCGGAACGTCGGTCGGACGCAACACGTTCAGTTTGCGCATTGCCGTAAACCAGACGTCCTCACACTTGTGAGTGATGTCCTCCCACGGGCGACCTTCGCGATTGGCACGGTCGATGATCTTGTCGTCGATGTCGGTGATGTTCGACACGAGCCGAACGGTCAGTCCACTCCACTCCAAATAGCGACGAAGAATGTCATAAACGAGGGTGGCTCGACCGTGACCAAGGTGCGGAGGCCCATAAACCGTTGGTCCGCAGAGATAGATGCCGATCTTGCCCGGCTCACGCAACTGGATCTCGCGCACCTCGCGCGTCGCAGTGTCGTAGAGGTGCAACATTTCCGTCATTCTAAAGGCGCATCCACGCGCCAAGCCCTGCGCAAGCCCAATACAGTTGATCCGCGATGAACGTCCCCGAAAAGCCGACGCTGGAGGATCTCGAGCCCCGCCTCATGCAGCGCTGGGAGGCCGAGGGTGTCTACCGATTCGACCGCACCGCCACCCGCGACTCCGTCTTTGCGGTCGACACTCCTCCGCCGACCGTGTCGGGCTCTCTGCACATGGGACACGTGTTCAGTTACACCCACACCGACACGCTCGCTCGCTTCTGGCGCATGCGTGGCAAGAGCGTCTTCTATCCGATGGGCTGGGACGACAATGGTCTCCCGACCGAACGACGAGTACAGAACTACTTCGGCGTCTCATGTGATCCGTCCGTCGCGTACGACCCGAACTTCACACCACCATTCCGTGGTGACGTCCCGAAGGATCACCGCGCAGTGGCGATCTCGCGACCGAACTTCATTGCACTGTGCGAGGAACTCACCCACCAAGACGAGAAGGTGTTCGAGGATCTGTTCCGCCGACTGGGATTGTCCGTCGACTGGTCGCTTCTGTATTCCACGATCAGCGACCACGCGCGCAAGACGAGTCAGGCGGCATTCCTTCGCAACCTGAGTCGCGGCGAGGCATACGCGCAAGAAGCTCCGACCTTGTGGGATGTCGACTTCGGCACTGCCGTCGCACAGGCAGAGCTCGAGGATCGTGAACGACCAGGCGCATATCACTCAATCGCGTTTTCGCGCAGCGATGGTTCGGGTGACGTGATGATTGCGACCACGCGACCCGAGCTCATTCCCTCGTGCGTCGCACTCGTCGCACATCCCGATGATCCTCGGTATCAACCGCTCTTCGGCAAGACCGTGAAGACACCACTCTTCGGTGTCGAAGTCCCGGTGTGCGCTCACGAACTTGCGCAGATCGACAAGGGAACCGGTATTGCAATGATCTGCACCTTCGGTGACCTCACCGACGTCATCTGGTGGCGCGAACTCCAATTGCCGACGCGTGCGGTGATCGGTCGCGACGGACGCTTGGTGAACGAGACACCGGAGTGGATCACGACGAGTGCAGGCAAAGATGCCTATGCCGCGCTCGCAGGGCTCAAGGTGAACCAGGCCCAACAAAAGATCGTCGAACAGCTGCGTGCCTCGGGAGAGATGCACGGCGAACCAGAAAAGATCATGCACCCGGTCAAGTTCTATGAAAAGGGTGACCGTCCACTCGAGATCGTCACTTCACGTCAGTGGTACATCCGCAACGGCGGTCGCGACGAGAACCTTCGTGCAGCGCTCCTGCGCCGCGGCGGCGAACTCGCTTGGCACCCAGACTTCATGCAACATCGCTATTCGAACTGGGTGGAGGGTCTCAACGGTGACTGGTTGATCTCGCGCCAGCGCTACTTCGGAGTGCCGCTCCCCCTCTGGTATCCACTGGACGCAAACGGCGAGCCGAACTTTGACAAGCCTCTCGTGCCGAGTGAGTCGCAACTGCCGATCGACCCGAGTACCGACGTCCCGTCCGGCTTCACGGAGAGTCAGCGTGGTCAGGCAAACGGCTTCATCGGTGAGTCCGACGTCATGGACACGTGGGCGACCTCATCCCTCACACCACAGATCGCTGGACGCTGGATCGACGACCCAGACCTGTTCGGTCGGATGTTCCCGATGGACGTCAGACCGCAAGGACACGACATCATCCGCACCTGGTTGTTCGCCACCACGGTTCGTAGTCACTTCGAGCACGACGTGATGCCATGGCGCAACGCCGCACTGTCGGGATGGATCCTCGATCCCGACCGCAAGAAGATGTCGAAGTCCAAAGGCAACGTCGTCACACCGATCGATTTGTTCGACCAGTACGGCAGTGATGCCGTCCGCTACTGGGCAGCAAGTGCTCGACCAGGAGTCGACACCGCATTCAGCGAAGACCAGATGAAGGTCGGACGCAAACTCGCCACCAAACTCCTCAACGTCACCAAGTTCGCACTTGGAATCGGTGAGGTGGACTCATCCATTGCACCTTCACACGCAATCGACATCGCCATGCTGACACGTCTCGCCGACGTCGTCGACGATGCGACGCGCGCATTCGAAGGTTTCGACTATGCCCGCGCACTCGAGCGTACGGAGTCGTTCTTTTGGTGGTTCTGCGACGACTACGTCGAGCTCGTCAAGACCCGCGGATACACCGAAGGACCCGATGCGGCTTCTGCTCGCACCGCACTGCGTCGCGCACTGAGTGCTTTGCAGCGACTGCTCGCCCCACACATCCCATTTGCCACCGAGGAAGTGTGGTCATGGTGGCAAGACGGCTCGATTCACGCATCCTCTTGGCCGACGCGAAGTGGTCTCCTCGATGGGACGTCGACCGTCAGCGAGCACGACGTGCACCTCGACGCAGTATGTGCAGTACTTGCCATCATCCGCCGCACGAAGACCGAAGCCAAGGTCTCGCAACGAGCTGAGGTTGCACACGTTTCGGTCTCGGCTACGAAAGTACAAATCGACTGCATCGAAAGATCGATCGACGACCTTCGCAATGCAGGAGCAATCGCAAACATCGAATTTCGTGTTCATGACGATGCGGTCATTGCTGCAAGCGTTCGTCTCGCCGAATCTGCCTAAGCCTCGCCCACTACGCTGAGAAGTCGATGAGATCGTCTCGGCGGCCGTGGTCGCACTTTGCCATCCTCGCCTTCAACATCGGCATCGCCAGCCTGCTCGTCGTCGTGGGCGTTGGCATGTTGTGGACTGGTCAGCGTCTGAGCACACGCCAAGTCGTGAGCATCGGCCGAGACGAAAACGCGACGCCCATCGATGATGCGAACATCACTCCATCCGAGGAATGGAACCTCACCGAGGGTGACCTCCAGGCAAAGAACTTCCTCCTCACTGGGTCCGACAACGGCGGTTGCGTCGACCCCGACTCCCCGTACGCGGGTGCATTCGGCGATCGAACGAGTTTCGGCGAGCGCAGCGACACGATCATGATCATTCGTGTCAATCCACTCGACAACCAGGCGGCATTCCTTTCGTTCCCGCGCGACCTCTGGGTCAAGATCGCTGGGTCGACCCGATCCAACCGCATCAACACGGCCTTCGAACGAAAGAATCCGAATCGCCTGATCAACACGATCTACGAGAACTTCGGCATTCCCATCGACCACTACGTCAACATCGACTTCTGCGCCTTCAAGGAGATCGTCGATGCGGTAGGTGGGGTGAGTGTGCCCTTTGCCTACGAAACCCGCGACCAGAAGACCGGGCTCTACATCCCCCGAGCGATGTGCTTCCAGTTCTCTGGTGACCACGCACTTGCCTACGTGAGGTCACGATCCGGCTATTCGTATTTCGACCCCGCCAAAGGATCGTGGGTCAAAGACGGCACGTCGGATCTCGGCCGCATCAGCAGGCAACAGGACTTCATTCGCCGTGCCATGCAGCGCGCACTCGACAAGGGCTCGAGTAGCCCTCGAGTCGCGAACGAACTGTTGAACACCGGGCTGCGCAACGTGATCACCGACGACCAACTTTCCGCTCTCTCGATGCTCCAGTTGGCACAGGCGATGCGCAACATCAACACCTCCAAGATTCCCTCGTACACGATCAGTAGTGCAGGTCAGATGATCGGTGAAGAGGCAGTGCTCGTTCCCAAGATCCAGAACGACACCATGCGCCAGGTGCTTGCACTGTTCCAAGGCAAGGCGAGCTTCGGAACGTCGAGTGCCGGCGACGAAGGCGCTATGGCGCCAAATGCGATCGCAGTTCGCGCTTTCACTAGTCGCGTGTCCGCAGCACCATCGACGACCGTTCCCGCGGTTGCACCGGAACAGGACACGCTCGGCATCGTGCCCCCAGACGATCCGTCCTGCCGCTAGTTGAGAACCGCGAGCAACGCCTCAGGGATGTCTGACGGCCCGCCCACCGTTGCAAACCGCGCACCTACTCGTTGAGAAAACGCGCGTGCTTCGTCGCTGTCATCGGAATGCGCGATGATGACGAGCTCGTCAAGGCTCTGAGCAGACTCCTCGGCCGCCTGCGCTGACGTCGAACGGCAATCCGAAAGCAAGATCGTGATCCTTCGTTGCGCCGTCGATCGTGCGAGTTGCGATGCCGACTCTCGAAGTGCATCTGCGAGGTTCGTCGTACCAAAACCACGAAGCGACAACACCGAGGTGACGAGCTGGTCAACGGGAACCTCGTTCGTCTGCGACTTGGCGACCCCGACGTCGCCGCCAAAGACCAAGATGCTGTAGTCGGTCGGCTTGCGATGGGCAACTGCTGCAGCGGCAAGTGCAGCCGTTGCAAGCGGAGCTCCACCCATCGAACCGCTCCTGTCGATCACAAGACTGATGGCGTGGGTGTTCTTCGTCCACACGCGATGACGAAGCTCGTCGATTTCGAGCACGCCAGTGGCGCGATGACGAACAAGTGCATCGGCGCTGGCGTCAAGGTCGAGGTCACCAGAGGAATCACTCGATCGTTGGCTGACGACGCGTCCGACGCCTCGTCGTGTCGGACCTACACGTGAACTCACCTCGATGAAAATTCGTCCAGCAAGTCTTCGTGCCAACTCACTCAAGGACGGATCGGTTGCAGCAACGAGGTCAGCGAGCATCGACAACGCCTCGTCTGGTTCACTCGCAAGTTTTTGTGCGAATGCATCCTCGTCGAGAACGCCGACCTCTGGCGAAACCTCCTCGAAGCCATCGTGACCCTCGAGTTCGCGTCGTGAGACGGTGCGCTTGGAGGCGCGCGCCGCCGGAGAGGATGTTGGTGGTCGCTCTAGCGACGACTGGGCGCCCCCATCGGGGCGCTCGCTTTTCCCGAACGGTCTCGTTCGTCAGCAGCAAAGTGACGATCCCACAGTTCTTCGATGATTGACTCCGCACTGCGCGTGACGCCCTCGCGCACTCGCACGCGACCACTCAACGACACGACAGCAGCATCTTTCCCACACGAATCACGACTCGCGTCCGATCCGCGCATCGCAACCAATTGATCAGCGACCATCACCGTGTCGATTGCGCCGCGAACCGAGGAACCCACTCGAAGTTCGGGGTGGGTCCTCGTTGCCCTGGTCACTTCGACCACACCGCGAACCCACGTCGCATCGAAGTCCTTCACCGATCCACGCGTCGCGTGCTCGACGATTGCCACCTCGTCGTCGAGTGACTGGTACGTCATTGCAACGCGGCATACGCGGTCGGAAATCGCGCTCGAAATTCGCGCGGTTCCCACGGCGTCGAAGGGATTCATCGCCGCGACCAAGCGGAAGCCGTCACCCGCGGTGACTTTCCCGTATCTCGGGATCGTGATCTCTCCCTCACTCATCACCGTGACGAGCACGTTGAGGGTCTCCTCAGGAATCCGGTTGATCTCCTCGACGTACAGCAGTGCACCCTCGCGCAACGCCTGGACGAGCGGACCGTCAACGAAAGAACCGGCGGTATAGCCGTCGTCGAGCACTCGCGCGGGGTCGAAGTTTCCGATCAGTCGACTCGGTGTGAGTTCGGCATTGCCTTCGACGAACACGAAGGACACGCCAAACGACTGGGCAACGGACCGCAAGAGCGTCGACTTACCGGTTCCGGGAGGGCCCTCGAGAACAACGTGGCGTCGTGCGCCGAGCGCGGCAACGACCAGTTCGACTTCTCGTGTACGACCGACGACACCTTGTGCCGCGGCCGATGCTCGTGAACCTGCGTCGCCCGAGCGCTCCTTAGGCATATTTGATGACGCCGCGAATGTTCTCACCTTCGCGCATCGCGCGGTAGCCCTCGTTCACCTCTTCGAGTGCATATTCCCGCGTCACGAGTCCGTTGAGGTCGAGCTGACCTTCACGGAACAAGCCGAGCAGCTTCGGAATGTCGGAGCGGGGATTTCCCGAACCGAACAACGAGCCAACCAGCTGCTTCTCCGACAGCGTGAGGTCGAGGAGGCTGATGTTGGCCGTCATCTCCATCAGAGGATGGATGTTCGTGACGACGACACGGCCGCCCTTCGACACTGCGGCCATCGCCTCGCCGATCATCGCACCATTGCCGACGCCCATCGTCATGATGACCTTGTTGGCCATCGTTCCCCATGTCAGCTGCTGCACCATCGGGATCGCTTCTGCGAGGGAAGCGGCGGTGTGCGTTGCACCGAACTCCATCGCCTTTTCGCGCTTGAACTCGATCGGGTCTACCGCAATGATTCGCTTCGCACCCGCAAGACGAGCACCCTGCACCGCGTTCGCACCGATGCCGCCAATGCCGACGACAACGACGGTGTCGCCAGGCTTGACCTCGGCGGCATACACGCTCGAGCCCCAACCGGTGACGACGCCGCAACCGAGCAGACACGCGCGATCGAGTGGGATGTCCTTTTCGATCTTGATGCAACTCGCTTCATTCACGACGGTGTGCTCAGCAAAGGTGCCGAGGAGGCACATGATGCCGAGGTCCTTGCCGTCCTTGTGGTGACGAGCGGTCTGATCGGAGATCTGCAGACCCGTAGCGAGGAACTGTCCCATGTCGCAGATGTTCTGATGACCAGTGCTGCAGCTCGGGCAACGACCACACGAGGGAATGAAACCGAACACGACGTGGTCGCCGGGCTGCAACCACGTGACGCTCGAACCAACTTGCTGAACGACACCAGCACCCTCGTGCCCTCCGATGATCGGAAACGCCGCGGGCAAGTCGCCGGTGACGAGATGCTCGTCGCTGTGGCACATTCCGGAAGCCACAAGCTTGACCAGTACTTCGTTCGGACCGGGAGGATCGAGGTCGATTTCTTCAATGCTCCACGGAGCGTTGAGTTCCCACAACACGGCTGCTTTCGTCTTCACAATGACCCCCACCTCTGCGCAGTCGCCCACGCCGTTGTCCTGACTGGGCATATTGTTGCCCAAACCCCTCCAGCGACGCTACCCCGAGGCGCGCCCCATGATTACTGTGGAGTGCAATGGAACCAACAGCAGCACTCGAGCAGGACCGCATCAGCGACGCTGAGGCCACCGGCACCCGCGATTCGGCACAGCCGCAGATCGTTGAAGAGCTTCTCATCGAGGAGATCTCCATCGACGGCATGTGCGGCGTGTACTGATCCGCCCGAACTTCCACGATGACCCTCACGCTCGACTCGGCGTGTGAACTGCACCCCGACGTTGCCTTGCGACCGGAGCCCTTCGGCGCTCTCGCCTATCACTACGGCAACCGTCGCCTGATCTTCCTCAAGCACCCAGACGTAGTTGCCGTCGTTCGCGATGCTGCGAACCATCGCTCGCTGCGCGACGTGTTGGTCGAGAACGGCATCGCGGAGTCGCGTTGGCCATCATTCATTTCTGCACTCTCTTCTCTCGCTCAGTCCGAGGTGATTCGTGTCCACTAGTTCACTTGCCGCGCAAATGAAGCAGGGACTTGATGCCCCCATCTGTCTCACGTGGGAGTTGACGTATGCCTGCAATCTCCAGTGCGTCCATTGCCTCTCGTCGAGTGGCACCCGAGATCCGCGCGAACTCACGACTGAGCAGGCCAAGGCGGTGCTCGACGAACTTCGTGACCTGCAGGTGTTCTACATCAACATCGGTGGTGGTGAGCCGATGGTGCGACGCGACTTCTTCGAGTTGCTCGAACATGCGGAGCACTGCAACATCGGGGTCAAGTTCTCCACCAACGGTGCGTTCATCACTCCAGAGAATGCCCGACGGTTGGCTGCGATGAACTACCTCGACATCCAGATCAGTCTCGACGGCGCGGATCGTGAGACGAACGATCGCGTCCGTGGTGAAGGTTCGTACGACATTGCGATTCGTGCGATGGACAACCTGCGGGATGCGAGTTTCGGTCGATTCAAGATCTCGGTCGTGATGACTCGAGACAACGTGTCCCAACTGGATGAGTTCAAAGCCCTTGCCGACTCCTACGGAGCGCAACTGCGCATCACCCGACTACGACCCGCTGGTCGTGGCGCAGATACGTGGAATGAACTCCACCCGACAGCGGCCCAACAGCGGATCATCTACGACTGGCTCATGCTCCATGGAGAAGACGTATTGACCGGAGACTCGTTCTTCCACTTGAACGCATTCGGTGACGCACTGCCTGGACTCAACTTGTGCGGCGCGGGCCGTGTGGTCTGTCTCATCGATCCGCTCGGTGACGTCTACGCATGCCCGTTCGTCATTCATGATGAATTCAAGGCTGGCAGCGTGCTCGACGACGGAGGATTCACGCGAGTCTGGAAGTCGAGTGAACTCTTCACCTCATTACGCGAGCCCGAATCGCCCGGTGCATGCGCATCATGCGGGAGCTACGACGCATGCCAAGGCGGATGCATGGCGGCGAAGTTCTTCACCGGGCTTCCCCTCGACGGACCAGACCCTGAATGCGTGAGCGGGCACGGTGAGCACGCGCTCTCGTCCGCTGGTGTTGCCCCTCGCCCATCCATGGATCACTCGAAGCCCGTGCGACTCACCGTGAAGGCTCGCCGAAGTCCAGTTCTCGTCACTCACCACAGCGGAGGGAGTCCATCATGAACGGTGTCTCGACAGGTGGTGTCATCGCCCTCCTCCTCCTTGGATATTTCCTCGGAACGTTCCCAAGTGCATTGATCGTCGCCAAGCGCGGGGGTATCGACGTCACCGCCGAGGGTTCGGGAAATCCGGGCACGTCGAACGTCGTGCGCCTGCTCGGCTGGCGTTATGGCGCCGTCGTGATGATCCTCGACATCGGCAAGGGTGCGCTCGCAGTCGGCGCTGCGGCGATCGTTTCCGGTGACCGCGTGACCCAACTCGGATATCTCTGCGGCTATGCAGCGGTCATCGGACACACGTTCCCGATCACGCGCAAGTTCGTCGGTGGCAAGGGTGTCGCCGCTGGTGGCGGTGCAATGTTCGTGTTGTACCCACTCATGAGCCTCGTGTTGTGTAGTTCATGGTTCGTCATCAGGAAGGTCACCGGGAAGTCCTCGGTCGCATCGCTCGTGATCACCATCTGCGTTCCGTTGTACATCGTGTTCTTCCGCGACAATCGCTGGGAGCTCCTCGATGCACTCGGACTCGTCGTGCTGATCATCATCCGACACACAGCGAACATCAAGCGACTTTGGTCGCGCGAGGAAAACGCGGCCTAAGGCCCGAGGGCGTCCATGGCCACCTTCATCACCGACTTCTTCGACTCGCTCAAGGAGTTCTCGTCTTCGCCTTGGTTCTACGTGATCATCTACGTGATCGCGGTGCTGGACTCCGTCTTCCCCGTCGTGCCGAGCGAAACACTCGTGATCATCGGCGGAGTGTCCGCGGGTCTCGGTGATCTCTCGATCACGTTCGTCGTGCTCGCCGCTGGTCTCGGTGCATTCACCGGAGACAACATGAGTTACCTGATCGGACGCAGAGCGAGTGGAGCGATCACGCGAAGATACGAACGAACGGAGAAGGGCCGGCGACGGCTCCAAACCGTCATCAACCAGATCCACGAACGCGGCGGCTTGCTGCTCATCACCGCGCGCTTCATTCCTGGAGGGCGAACGATTCTCACCTTGTCGTGTGGCATCACTCGTCAAGAACGTCGGTGGTACATGAGCTGGATTGCAGCCGCCGCAACCATCTGGGCGCTCTACGCCTCACTGCTCGGCTTCATCGGTGGCAAGACGTTCGAGGAGAACCACACCCTCGCCTTCATCGTCGCGTTCGTCACCGCAGTGTCGGTGACGATACTGATCGAAATCATTCGCGCGGTCCTGAAGAAGATCCGCACGCGAACGTCGTGAAGTTTGCGACACGTCGACTTCGCGAGTTGACGTCTGCGCAAGTTGCGTCCATCGAGCGACCGGTCCTTGCAATTCCGGTCGGATCATGCGAGCAGCACGGACCTCACCTCCCACTCGGTACCGACACGATCATCGCCGAGTCGTTGTGTGACGCCCTTGCATCACTCAATGCTCGAATCGTGGTCGGTCCATCGCTCACGATGACATCGAGCGGTGAACACGCGGGCTTCCCTGGCACGTTGTCGATCGGAGGTCCAGCGACGTCATCGACGATCATCGAGCTCGTGCGCTCTGCCGACTGGGCAACGGGTGTCGTACTCGTGAACGGCCACGGTGGGAACGCTTCACCAGTGAGTGATGCGGTTGCGATACTTCGAGCGGAGTCGCGGGTCGTCACCGACTGGTGGCCGCGCGTAGACGACGGCGACGCACATGCCGGACACATCGAAACCTCACTCATGTTGCACCTCGCAGCCGATCTCGTGGACATGGATCGGGCGGAAGTCGGCAACACCCAACCACTTCGTGAGATTGCCAACTCTCTTCGCTCCGGTGGTCTCCAAGCGGTCTCGTCGAATGGAATTCTCGGCGATCCCCGACATGCATCACGAGAAATCGGCGAGAAGTTGATGGCGGACCTTGTCAGTCAACTCAACGACCACGTCGCACTGCACCACCCATGACTCCAGATCCGTCGTTTGTTTGTGATTCGTCATGGCATCGATATTCAGATGGCACCACCCTCGTTGCTGGATCCCCCCTGGCGGTGTTTTCCCTCAGCGAAGCCGGGCGTGACGTCGCTCGAGCACTCGAGGCTGGTGAGCCGCTCCCCGAGTTCCATCGTCCGCTGACGTCTCGGCTCGCGTCGGCCGGCGCAATTCACCCACTTGCCTCACCACTCGAGGAATCACTCGAGTCGTTGCTGACGGTCGTCATTCCTGCGCACGTTTCAGATGACGCCGGAATCGCGCGACTGAGACGTTTGGTCGAGGAACTCAGCGTGCAGTGTTCAGTCATCGTCGTCGATGACGCTTCGCCACAAGAGGTCGTGGTTTCCGACGCTGCACGTGTCATCAGATTGGATGCGAATCGTGGCCCAGGTGCTGCACGAAACACGGGGCTTGAGGCAGTGACCACACCGTTCGTGGCGTTCGTCGACAGTGATGTGACCGAGTGTGGTTCAGCCCTGCCCCTCCTCGTTGCAACATGTTCACTGGACGGGGTCGGACTCGCCGCACCACGAGTTGCAAGCCGACCAGGAGTAACGCGACTTGCTCGATACGAGGAGCGATTCTCCCCACTCGATCTCGGTTCGGAACCCGGCCGCGTCGCTCCTGGCTCACGAATCTCCTACGTGCCATCGGCGATGTGGGTCGTGAGAACGGAGGTTGCAAAGTCACTTGGTGGCTTTGACGCCGAGATGCGGGTCGGTGAGGACGTCGACTTCGTCTGGCGCCTGACTCGCGCAGGTTCGATGGCGAGATACGAACCGCGTGCCGTCGTGCATCATGAACCACGCCCGACGCTCAGAGCGCTCATCCGACAGCGATTCTCCTACGGCAGCTCGGTCGGTCCGCTCTCTGTTCGACATCCATCACTCCTTCGACCACTCAAGACGAGCTGGCATTCGCTTGTGCTGTGGGTCTTCTTCTTCGCCGGGCTTGCGCCGATCAGCGCGCTACTGGGCATCTACACGTTCGTCGGTCTCGCTCGCCGACTTCGCCACCTTGACCACGGAGTTCGCGAAGCATTTCGTCTCGTCGTTCGTGGGCATTGGTCCGCACTTTCCTCGATCGTCCGCGCACTCCGACGCGAATGGATTCCCTTCACGCTCCTGTGCTTCGTAGCTGGTGGGTATCTCGGCGGACTCGCAATTGCCGTCTTCATCATTCCGTCCGTGGCGAGCTATCTCCGTGGTCCCAAACGCCTCGATCCAATCACGTTCGTCGTGCTACGCATCCTCGACGATGCGTCCTATGGAATGGGGGCGGTCGCAGCGTGCGTCCGCACCCGAACGATCAGACCGGTTGTACCTGATCTGAGGACGTGGCGCGCAAACGTGCACTGATGTCGTTGCACTCTTCACACACCGACGCTGGGATCACACCGAGCCGCATCAGGATCGCAAACATCTTGCAGCCGAGACAGAACGCAAACGCTGCTTCGAGGAACGCTGCGAACACCAATCCAACGATCACTAGTCGTGCGGCGACAACTGCGTCCTGCACGTAGAGCACGCTCGCGACGATCGACATCGCGGCGCCGACTCCCTGTGCGAATCGCTTCGGTGGACCGGGAACGAACTTGTGCTGGAGGTTCAGACGCGGGGTGATCACCTGAGTGGCAAGTCGACCAAGCGGGCTCAGCGTTGGGCCCGTCAAGACTCGCGCAACGAATCCGTACGTGAGTGCTGCGAGGATCCAGCCGTTCCCGGTTGCCGCGAACGCGATTCCGAGGACGACAGCGCCGGTTGCAACGATTCGGGCACTCGTTTCATTGACAGGATTCGGAAAACTGAACAGTCCAGGCATGTCCACAGCCTAGGAGCCAATTGTTGACCCAACAAGTCGTATTTAGAACCCCCATGGAGAAGCCCGATACCGTTGCGGGCGATGACTTTGCGGCTGGTGGTCGACCAATCGGCCTGGAATGCCCACGTTCAGCGGGTCGCATCTGCACTCCGGCCCGTCGTTCCTGTCATCAAGGGGAACGGCTACGGGTTCGGCCGATCCGTCCTGATGAAGCACGCCACGGAATTCTCCGAAGAGGTTGCGGTCGGAACTGTCTACGAACTTGTTGATGTTCCAGCCGGCACCACGCCAATCGTCCTCACTCCAGTGGACGACGCATGCGCCGTATCGCTTCGATCGGACGCCATCTACACCGTCGGGTCAGTCCACCATGCGGTCACGTTACGCAGGCTCGGTCACGACGGTCGAGTGATCATCAAGCTGCGATCTCGAATGCAGCGTTACGGAGTCGCACCAGGAGACGTCGACGAACTCGTGAAGACGGTGGAGGAAGCCGGGCTGTCGATACATGGATGGTCGATCCATCCCCCACTCACCAGTGCAACCACGGACCACGTCTCGGAGATCGCAAGCTGGGCGAATGATCTGGACGACGATCTTCCGATCTATGTGAGCCATGTCGATCACGATGCACTCGAGGAGTTGCGTCGTCGTTTTCCTCGACACGAATTCCGTGCACGAAGCGGTACGACGTTGTGGCTCGGTGACAAGTCGATGCTCAAGTTGGAAGCGAACGTCATCGACACACACCCGACCCGTGGCGGTCTCGCCGGCTATCGCCAAGTTGCGGTTCCCGACGAAGGAACGATCGTGCTCGTTGGTTGTGGAACTGCGCACGGAATCTTCGAACGCCCAGACGGGTTGTCGCCATTCCACTTCAAACAGACCCGACTGCATCTTCTCGAATCGCCACACATGCATACGTCGATGATCTTCATCCCCGCCACCGCCGAGGTTCCATCGGTCGGTGAGTGGATCGACGTCCAGCAGTCAATGACCCGCGCTCTCGTCGACACCATCACGTGGAAGTAGCGACTACAGGACGACTTCGCTCCCTCGACGTCGTTCGAGGAATCGCACTGATCGGTGTCATTGCACTCAACTACCACGCGGTCCTGAACGAACAAGACGCGTTCTCGCCCATTGACGCCTCGTTCTTTTCACGGCTCTTCAATCCGGTTTCTGGTGTACTGACGACACGCTTTGCCGCCACGTTCGTCTTCGTCGCAGGCATCGGTGTGACCTTGATGTCGTCTCGACTCAAGCCGGCAGATGTCGATGGCGTGTATCGCCTTCGCCTCACGCTGTTACGACGTGGGGCGTTCCTCCTTCTCGTCGGCTATGGGCTCGAATGGATGTGGCCGGGAACGATCCTCTTCTACTACGGCGCCTACTTCATCATCGCGAGTGTGCTCGTCAACTCTTCGACTCGCATCGTGATCACGACTGCAATCGCGTCAATCGCCGTTGCGGCGGGGCTCCATCTTTGGCGAGTGTCCGAGAGATTTGACGACAACTACACGGCATGGCTCGATCCCGCGTCTGTCGACTCACCTCGCAACGTCGCACTCCGACTGTTCGTCGGCTACACCCATCCGATCTTCCCCTGGCTCGCGTTCTTCCTCGCAGGGATGGTCGTGGCAAGGGGGTTCAGTGGTCGACGAATGATCACGGGTCGGCATGCCGCCGTTGCTGGAGTTCTCGTCGTTGGCGCATACCTCCTGCGCGACCTCGTTCGACCGTCGTTGATCACCGATCGCGCTGCATCCCTTCGTGCATCGGCCGTCTCCCTCCAACCCTTCGACCGTGGGATTCTGTTTGTGCTGAGCACGCTCGGGATTGCGGTCCTTGCGGTGTGGTCGATCGAGCGACTCGTGGCACGTCAGCCGAATTCCAAGACCTTCGAAGCTCTCGCTCGCGCAGGGAGGATGTCTCTCACGTTGTATGTCGCACACATCCTGATCTTCAAGCTCGTCGTTGATGTGCTCGGAGTCGTACGCCCAACCGGATTGGATACGGCGCTCGTGTTGACGCTTGCCGTGTACGTGGGCGGACTCGTTGTTGCGTGGTTCGTGCTCTCACGTCGATCACATGGCCCAGTCGAATGGCTCTATCGAATGGTCGGCGGCAGGTGATCAACGAACGGTGGAGATCGGTAGTCGGCGATGAACTCCACAAGCCGTACTGGAGTTCACTCCAGGACTTCCTCGCACGTGAACGATCGCAACATGAGATCTATCCACCCCAAGAGCACGTGTTCGCCGCACTCGATCTCACCTCACCAGAAGATGTCCGCGTAGTCATCGTCGGCCAGGATCCCTATCACGGTCCCGGGCAAGCACATGGCCTGAGTTTTTCCGTTCCTCGCGGGATCGCGATACCGCCGTCCTTGCGGAACATCTTCACCGAGTTGCACGATGACCTCGGTATTGCACCATCTCGTCACGGGAACTTGGAGTCGTGGGCAAGACAAGGAGTGTTGCTACTGAACGCAACGCTCACCGTCCGCTCGGGCGAAGCAGGTTCACATCGTGGCCACGGCTGGGAAACCTTCACGGACGCAATCCTCGGCCATCTCGGACGTCAAGCCATTCCACTCGTATTCGTCTTGTGGGGATCATCTGCTCGATCAAAGCGCACGCTCATCCACGACAGACACACCGTGATCGAGTCGGCACATCCGTCACCGCTCTCTGCACATCGAGGGTTCTTTGGCTCTCGAGTCTTCTCACAGATCAACCAGCACCTCGCTCGACATCGCTTCACTGCGATCGACTGGCGGCTACCCGAGTAGTTTTGCGGTGTGGGAACGGTTCGGCGACACCTCTTCATCGATGCTGACGCCGACACCGTATGGAGTCTCGTCGGAGCACCAGAGCGGTTGCATGAGTGGTTTCCGACGACTTCCACGCGCATGGAAGGCAACAAGCGTTGGATCACGCTGGCATCCGGCATCACCTTCGAGGAAGACATCGTCACGCTCGACCACGACTTACGACGATTCCAATATCGAATCGTGAACAATCCGATCATCACCAGCCACCTGGGCACCGTCGACGTGATCCCCGACGGAGACCATCGTTGCGTGGTGATCTATTCCACCGACATGGAACCAGAAGTACTTGCACTGCCAATCGGCGGGGCCGCGGGTGTCGGGCTCGCTGCACTCAAGGAACGCTTCGAGGGTAGGTCGTAGTGGGCCGCAAGATTCTCTTCATCACGACGGATCAGCAACGATTCGATGCCCTCGGCTGTAACGGTGGTATCTACGCGCGGACGCCGAACATCGACGCCCTCGCCGCGAACGGGATCGTGTTCGATCGTGCACACCCACAAAACGTCGTGTGCATGCCGTCACGCAGCACCATGCTCACCGGACAGCACGTGAGCACACACGGCGTCTGGATGAACGGAGTTCCCCTCCCCGAATCCGCCCCGAGCATCGCTCGCACACTCCATGACGTCGGGTACTCGACCGCACTCATCGGTAAGGCACACTTCGAGCCGTTGCTCGACCCATTCCTGCGGTTCACGGAAAACCGGCTCGGTGCGCACCGTGTCACCGCAGAACCTGGCCACGATCCGCACCGTGGCTTCGACCACATGGAGCTCGCCACACACGGCGCCGCGGGCCAGTTGCACTACTCACAATGGCTGCGTGAGCATCACCCCACGGAAATTGGCGGGTACTACAACGTGCTTGACCGGGAACTGCAGGTGAATGCAGAAGGTGGCGGCGACACGGGCGCGCCACAAGTGAAGGCCAACCCGATTCCTCGCGAGTGGTACCACACCGACTGGGTTGCCGAACGCACGATTGCGTGGCTCGATTCACTCCCGAACGATCGCGATTGGTTCTGCTGGATGAGCTTCCCCGATCCCCATCACCCGTGGGATCCACCGGCGAGTGAACTCCATCGCGTGCGTTGGCAGGACGTCGATCTCCCCGCCGGCTACATCGCCGATGCGAACGAACGAGAGCGCGTCATCGACGACAAGTTGCGTCACTGGCGCGGTTGGTACGACGGGACGTTCGTTTCCAACTACGAAGCTCCCGCAAAGTGGGTTCCGTCGACGCTGACGCCAGATCAGGTGCGGGAAGTCAACGCATTCACCCACGTGGAGAATGAGCTCATCGACGAAGCCATCGGCCGGGTGCTTGCCGCAGTCTCCTCGCGTGGCTGGTCACAAGATCTCGACGTCGTTTACACCACTGACCACGGCGAGTTCCAAGGCGACTTCGGATTGCTGTTCAAGGGTCCGTACCACGTCGACTCACTGATGCGACTGCCACTCATCTGGCGACCCGCGCCACGACTCGGGATGAAGCCAGCGCGTGTCAGCCGACCGGTTGGCCTCGTCTCACTCGCCTCGACGTTCGCCCACATCGCCGGACTCGACCAACCGAGCTACGCCGAAGCACCCCGACTTCCCGTGGACGACGCAGATGCCGATTCGCTCGGCCATGAACGTGTGCTGACGGAATGGGACAGCGTGCTGTTCGGCAAGATCGTGCACCTCCGCACGATCCATCGTGACGGTTGGACGTGTACTGCTGCCCTCGACGGCACGATGAATTCATTTGGTGAGGGTGAGTTGTACGACGTCACCGCCGATCCACTGCAACACGTGAATCGATGGGATGACCCCTCCGTGCGAGCACTGCGCGACGAGCTCTTGGCCGACTTGTGGTCAAGCCTTCCTCAGCAACAAACTCCGTTGCGGACGATGGACGCTCCGGTCTGAGACGACTCAGACGGCTGGAACTTGCTGCGTGACGCAGTGAATTCCACCGCCGCCATAGGCGAGGATGCCGCCGATGTCGAGTCCCACAACTTCACGGTCGGGCATGAAGTCCGCGAGCAATGCAAGCATCTCGTCGTCGTCGGGATGACCGCAGACGGGAACAATCGCTCCTCCGTTGACGAGGTAGAAGTTCAGGTACGGCACCTGAACCCTCGCGCCGTGATAGGTGATCGTCGGCAACACGGGTATCTCGCGAATCGTGACGTCGAAGCGCTCGGCGACACGACGATTCTCAATCAAACGTTCGTGATCCACGAGTGAGCGATCTGCACATCCCTGCATCACCATCACACCAGGAGCAATGAAGATTGCGACGTTGTCGACATGACCGTCGGTGTCTTCATCGAGCGAGAGACCGTGTGGCAACCAGATGACTTCGGGCATCCCGAGCTCAGCAACGAGCTTCGCCTCGATTGCGTCCTTCGACATCGACGGATTGCGATTCGGGTTAAGCAAGCACTGCTCAGTCGTTGCGAGGAATCGCTCGCCGTCCGAGGTGATGGAGCCGCCCTCCAACACCATGTCGATGTCGCGAACCTCATGACCCGCATGTGCCGCCCAGCGACGTGCGACTTCAATGTCGGCGTCGATCGGTGAAAACTTGCCGCCCCAACCATTGAACGTCCAGTTGGTCGCCACACGACGACCACCGTCGACTACATAGATCGGTCCGGAGTCGCGGAACCACGAGTCGTCGATCGGAATCTCCACGACGTCAACCGTCGAACCACAGCGTTCACGTGCGTCGTCGCCGTCGCCAGGATTTGCGATCATCGTCACTGGTTCGAAGCCGGAGATCGTCCGTGCGAGCGCGGCATGCGCGGCACGTGCCTCTGAAATGTGCTCCCCGTAGATGGACAATCGAGTCGGCCAACAGATGACGGTTCGCTCGTGGCGAGCGAACTCGCCAGGCATCTTCATTCGCCGAATCCATCCATCGTGATGATCGGCATGTACAACTCTGGTCGACGGTCGCGGAAGAGCCCCCACACGGTGCGCATCTCTTGGAGCACCAGTCGATCGAAGGTTGCGACGAGCACTGTCTCCTCGGTGCGGTCAGCTTCGGCGACCTTTGCACCCGTCCCATCCGCGATGAATGAACTCCCGTAGAACGTGATCTCCGTCGGATCCCCGACTTCATGACCGGTTCGGTTCGCGGCGACCACTGGCGTGATGTTCGCTCCTGCGTGACCCTGCATCACTCGCTGCCAATGCCCCGAGGAGTCCCACGTCGGATTCGGTGGCTCACTACCGATCGCCGTCGGATAGAGCAAGACCTCCGCTCCCATGAGCGCCATCGAGCGTGCGGCCTCGGGGAACCATTGGTCCCAACAAATTCCCACGCCGACCTTGCCGTATGCGGTGTCCCACACTCGGAAACCAGTATCACCAGGGCTGAAGTAGAACTTCTCGGTGTAGCCCGGCCCATCAGGAATGTGGCTCTTGCGATAGATGCCCATCATCGAGCCGTCGGCATCCAGCATTGCAACCGTGTTGAACAGCGCATTGTTGGCACGTTCGAACACGCTGATCGGAAGAACTACTCCGAGTTCTCGTGCAACGTCCTGGAAGTGTCGCACTGTTGGATGCCCGTCGATTGGCAGCGCGCGAGCGTGCTCTGATGCCTTCTGGTCCTTGCAGAAGTAATGACCCTCGAAAAGCTCCGGGATGAGGATGATCTGTGCACCTTGCGATGCGGCCTTCCGAACGAGTCGCTCAGCAGTCGCGACATTGCTGGCGACATCGCGCGCCATCGACATCTGGATTGCCGCAACGGTGAATGTGTTCTGAGCCATCAGCGTTACTGAGCGGCGAGCGCCGAGGTGATCGCGTCGATCACTTCAGGTGCGTCGGGCTGTGTCTTGGGGTGAAATCGCGCAACGATCGAGCCGTCACGACCGACGACGAACTTTTCAAAGTTCCAGCGAATGTCTCCCGAGTATCCCTCGCCGTCCGCGACCGAGCGCAACGTCGAATAGAGCGGGTGCGCATCGTCTCCGTTCACGTCGACTTTTTCGGTCAACGGGAACGACACATTGAACGTCGTCGAACAGAAGTCGTGAATCTCCTCGGGCGAACCTGGCTCCTGGCCGAGGAATTGATTGCACGGGACGCCGATCACGGTGAAGCCCTGCGCGGCAAAACGATCCTGGAGGCCTTGAAGTGCTGAGTACTGGGGCGTGAGACCACAACGAGACGCGACGTTGACGAGGAGCGAGACCTTGCCCTTGGCATCCGACAGTGGACTTCCCGCGCCCATGAGGGCTCCGATTGATGACGCATACACCGACATGTTGTGACTCCTCGTGAGATGGCGACCGACGAACATTGATCGTAATCCCGCAGAGGCGACCTGCTACACAAGATGCATGCCTCGACAGAAATTTGATGCGTCGTACTACCGCAGGTTCTACTCCTCCACTCCAGTGCACAGTCGCAAGAAGGTTGAAGATCTCGCCACGGCCGTCCATGCGATGTGCTCATGGTGGGACGTCCCGGTGAAGTCGGTGCTCGACGTGGGTGCAGGTCTCGGCTACTGGCGCGACTGGTACGCAAAGACCCATCCGCGCGTGAAGCGCTTGTCAGTCGACATCAGTGCCCACGCATGCGAGAAATACGGTCATGAGCGCCACGACATCGCCGAGTGGCGCCCGCGAACCAGTTTTGACCTCGTCGTCTGCCACGGCGTTCTCCAGTACCTCACTTCATCACAGGCCGAGCGTGCGATTGAAAATCTCGCCGCGGCAACTCGTCACGTGTTGTATCTCGAAGTGCCGACGACGGACGACCTCCAACACTCGATCGATGCCAAGTCGACCGATCTCGACATCCATGCGCGATCAGGAGCGTGGTACCGCAAGCAGCTGTTGCGGCACTTTGACCAAGCCGGTGCCGGCCTGTGGGTGAAGCGCGACGGAGACGTCGTGCTGTACGAACTCGAACGCTCGCGCTAGGCGCGACGACCGTTCAATGCAGCCCACACCGTGCTGGTGCAGCCCGCGGCCACCAAGGCCTTGAGCACGTCACCAACGAGGAATGGAGCAACGCCGAGGCTGATCGCATTCTGCTCACCATTGGCGACAGGAATCCCGAGGTGATACGCAAGCCACGTCGCACCGCAGGCGTAGATGATCGTCGAACCGAGCAACATCGCCGGCAATGACGAAACGAATGAACGGTCATGCTTGCGCTCGGCGAGATAGCCGATCGCACCTGCCGCGAAAATAAATCCGACGAGATACCCCATCGTTGCGCCGGTTCCCTTCTCCCATCCGCCCGCACCGCCGGAGTAGAACGGCAAACCGACGAGTCCCATCGCCCAGTAGGCGCCCTGGCTCAACGCGCCGCGGCGAGCACCAAGAACCGCACCTGACAACAGCACTGCAAAGGTCTGGCCCGTGAGCGGAACTGGCGTGAATCCGAGTGGGATCTCAACCTGTGCGGCAAGCGCGGTGAGAAGCGCGAAGCCGATCACGAGGAGCGCATCCTGGGTGAACGTTTGCGCACGTGAAGCGCGTCGTGGGGCGTAGTCGGCGAGAACTCGAATGTCTGCTGCAATCATGAGACCAACGCTACCCAACGAGGTCGTGCTCCGACCAGTTGCCGGACCAGCAACTACGGCGTGACGGATAGTGTGAGACTCATGGCGACGCCGAAGATCGACTGGGACGCATTGCGCTCAGCAGCGCGTGAGGCCCAGAATCATGCCTACGCCCCGTACTCGAACTTTCGCGTCGGTGCGGCAGCGTTGGTTGATGACGGTCGCATCATCGCTGGATGCAACGTCGAGAATGCTTCGTACGGAATGACGTTGTGCGCCGAGTGCGCGATGATCGGCGCGCTGCACATGGGTGGCGGTGGTCGACTCGTCGCGGTGGTCTGCTTCGGCAACGACAACGCCGTCACACCATGTGGTCGATGCAGACAGCTGTTGTGGGAACACGGTGGTCCGAATCTCCTCCTCGAAGTGAACGGCGAACCACGGCCGATGAGCGAGATGCTTCCCGTTGCGTTCCCCGAACATTCGACTTTCGAAAACTGACAATGTCCATCGTCACTGACGTCCTGAGTCCTGATCAGGTGGAACGATTCCACGAGCAAGGCTTCCTCGTCTTGGAGAACTTCGCTTCGGCTGACTCCTGTCTACGCCTTCGAAACCGGGCGATGGAGCTCGCAGAGCGTCACGTTCCCAGTCCGCAAGAAGCGACGATCTTCACTGCCGACGCCGAAGCACGACATGCAGCAGACAAGTACTTCCTCGAAAGTGGTGACAAGATTCGATGCTTCTTCGAGAAAGGTGCCTTCGACAACGACGGTGTCTTGAAATCGGACGCCCATCTGAGCCTGAACAAGCTCGGACATGCAATGCACGATCTCGACCCAGTGTTCGACGAATTCAGCCGCACTCCGAAGTTGGCGGCCGTCGCGCGACAGATCGGCATGTCCGACCCCAAGTTGTTGCAATCGATGTACATCTTCAAGCAGCCCCGCATCGGTGGCGAGGTGAATTGCCACACCGATCACACTTTCTTGTGGACCGAGCCCCAGACCGTCATTGGATTCTGGTTCGCCATCGACGACGCCACGACGGAGAACGGCTGCATGTGGGCTCTCCCCGGTGGTCACCGCATCCCGGTCAAGTCACGTTCACGGCTCAACGATGCGAGAACGGCAACCGTGACTGACGTCTTCGACTCTTCGCCCTATCCAACCGACGGTCTCGTGCCCCTCGAGGCACCACGCGGCACGCTCGTGTTGCTGCACGGAACGTTGCCTCACCTGTCAGGACCGAATACGAGCGACAAACCACGCCACGCCTACACGATTCACGCAATTGATGCGACAGCGACGTATCCCGAGGACAATTGGTTACAGCGACCGAACCTCGCGATGCGAGGCTTCAACTAACTCGTTTACTTGACGAGTAGTTCAGCTATCTGGAGCGCATTCAACGCCGCACCCTTGCGCAGGTTGTCGTTGGAGACGAACAACACGAGACCACGGTTGCCATCGACTGACTGATCCTGTCGGATACGACCCACATAGCTCGGGTCCTGGCCTGCCGCAAGCAGCGGAGTCGGGATGTCATCGACCTTGACACCGGGGGCCTTCGCAAGAATCTCGTATGCGCGCTGTGGAGTAATCGCCGAGGAAAACTCTGCGTTGATGCTCAACGAATGGCCGGTGAAGACCGGAACGCGAACGCACGTGCCCGACACCTTGAGGTTGGGGATGTGCAGAATCTTGCGACTCTCGTTGCGCAGTTTCTGCTCTTCGTCCGTCTCCAGCGAGCCGTCGTCGACGAGTGATCCCGCCAAGGGAAGGACGTTGAACGCAATCGTGCGTGCGAACTTCGCTGGTTCGGGGAACGTCACCGCCCGTCCGTCGTACGTCAATGCACTCGCCGAGACTGCTCCGGCTTTCGCCTGCACGTCGAGCTCTGAAACTCCCGACACGCCACCACCACTCACCGCCTGATAGGTACTCGCTACCAAACGCACGAGTCCCGCTTCGTCATGCAACGGCTTCAGCACGGGCATCGCAGCCATCGTCGTGCAATTCGGATTCGCGATGATGCCCTTCTTTGCTTGGGCAACGTCCTCTGGATTGACTTCGGCGACGATGAGTGGAACGTCTGGGTTCATGCGCCATGCGGATGAGTTGTCGATCACCATCGCACCAGCTGCGGCATATTTTTCCGCGAGTGCACGAGACGTCGTCGCTCCGGCCGAGAACAGCACCACGTCGAGCCCTGCCGGATTCGCCTCAGCCGCGTCCTCGATCGTGATCGTCTTGCCGTTCCACTCGACTGTCGACCCAGCGGACCGTGCAGAAGCAAAGAGGCGGAGCGAGGTCAACGGATATCGGCGTTCGGCCAACAGCTGGCGCATGACCGTGCCAACCATGCCAGTTGCGCCGACTACTCCTACATGCATGGCCTTCAGGATAGTCGCAGTGATTTGCAGTGCTGGCGGGAATTTGTCCCTACGCGACCAACCACTGTCTCATTTGTTCATCAGTGAGATTGCTGCCGCAGACGATCGTTGCGAGTCGACCAATTCGAAGCGACTTGTGTTCGATCAAGCCCGCAATTCCAGCCACGCCCGCTGGCTCGCCGACAATCCCAGAAGTAGAGAACAACATCCGCATCGCGTGATGTATCGATGATTCACTGACGAGGACCACATCGTCCACGACCCCACGCATGTCGTCGAGCGCCTCGGGGACGGGGGTTCGAACGGCTATTCCATCTGCAATCGTGTCGACACTCGCTCGTTCAACAACCGTGTTCGTTCGCCAAGATGCCTCCATCGAGTCTGCGCCCTCACTCGCGACACCAACTACTCGAACTGCGGGCTGGACGTGCTTGATCCATGTTGCGACGCCGCTGATCAAGGCTCCATTTCCCAACGGAACGACCACTGTGTCGAGCACACAACTCGCCATCAATTCGACGGCGATTGACCCAGCACCCTCAGAGATCGCGACATCGCGCCCGTCCTCGACGAAGTATGCGCCATTGCCAGCACAAAAGTCCTTTGCCGCGACCTTGGCAGCGTCGAAGTTCTCCCCTACTTGTCGAACGTCTGCTCCGAGCTGCTTCATTCGTGCGACTTTGAGGGGGTTTGCATTCGTTGCACAAAACACGATCGGCTTCACACCATTCCGAGATGCCGCATACGCGACCGCTTGACCAAAGTTCCCCGCAGTTGCACATACCACCTGACGCTCAGCAAGAAACTCGCGATTCTCACGAAAGAAGAAGTCGGCTCCCCGTCCCTTGAAACTGCGGATCGGATTCATCGTCTCGATCTTCAACGTCAGATCGCAATCAAGTGCATCGCTCAATGGTTCGCTATTGAACTGCGGAGTGTGCAGGAACACCGGATCGATGACCGATGCCGCGCGCGCGATGTTGTCAATGGAGATTCTTCGTGGAGTCGTCATTTGGAAACCTGTGCAACCAGCCACCAATGGCTTCGATTCGTCCGCTTGAGAATGCCAACGCTCACTCCGGCATGTCGCACCGACCGTTGACGACGGTGCGAATGCAGGACTCTGACGTCGGTGAGGTATTTCAGTTCACCCCGCTGACTCAAGTGGTCGAGAACTTCGTCCGGAGACAATCGGTTCGCCTGCCAGCCGAATCTCGTGGCCCACCGTTTGGTGGACAGTGGTTTTCCCACCAAGGGCAGTCGCCACAGCATGCGAACGAGTACACCAAGCGGAATGAGAAGGACATCAAGGGGCACCCAGGTTCGGTAATTGAGCATGATCGTCCCGCCACTCCTCGTGACTCGGATCGCCTCTGACGTCAGCGCGAGGGCATCGTCGTGTTGGCAATGCTGCAACACGATGTAGGAAAACACGTGGTCCACACTGTCGGTCTGAACGGCAAGTGTTCGACCATCGGCAACGTGCACGGTAGACAGACGTTCAGGTCGTCCGTGGAGCGCAATCGTTTGGTGGCAACGCTCGAGGAATGCGGCATCCACATCCGTCGCGATCACCCGCGCGCAGAGGTTCGTGAACGCAGAAGTCATGCGACCAATTCCGCTGCCAATCTCCAGAAGCGTCGCGGTCGCGAGTTGGTCGGTTGGCAGACCGAAGTGTTTCATGAACCGACGCACTTCATCGTCACCCGTTCGCACGAAATCCGCCAGCGTCAGACTCTTTCCGGTTTCGTTGTTGAAGACCCATCCGGTCTCACGGACGACGTCGTCCGCTGTTCCACCACCTTCGGTCTTCGTGCCGGCTGCGCGCCACGGAGTGAACTGCGTGCGCCAGTTCTTCGGTGACGGTGACGACATGCGGCGGAACGGTCTACTTGCGCTCGGGCAACGGTGCCGAATAGTCCGCGCCGCTATCCAGATCGAACGCGGTATGCAGTGCCTTAACCGCCGTGTTCAATTTCGACTTCTCGACGACCACCGAAATTCGAATAGTGCTCGTTGAAATCATCTCGATGTTCACATCGTTGTCAGCAAGAACCCTGAACATCTTCGCCGCGATGCCTGGACTTGACTTCATTCCTGCTCCAACGAGCGACAGTTTGACGATGTTCGCATCCTGATTGATGCCTTTGGCGCCGACTTCAGAACTCACCTTGCGAAGGATCGGTTCGGCGGTTTGGATGTCGCCCGCGGGAAGCGTGAAGGAAATGTCGGTCGTGCCGTCGATCGAAGTGTTCTGCACGATCATGTCCACGTTCACGTTTGCTTGGGCAAGTGATTCGAATAGGAGGGCCGACACACCTGGGCGGTCAGGCACTCCGAGCAGCGTCATCTTTGCCTCGCCCACGTCGTGGACGACACCCGAAATGATTGGTTCTTCCATGGCTCGTACATTCCTCTCGTCATGTTCATCGACGACCCACGTTCCTTCTTCCCATGTGAAGCTGGAACGAACGTGAATCGGTACGTTGTGATTCCTTGCAAACTCGACTGAACGCAGTGCGAGCACCTTGCTGCCGGCACCCGCCATCTCCAACATCTCATCGAAACTCAACGTCTTCAACTTGCGCGCCTGCGGAACGACACGCGGGTCTGCGCTGAAGACGCCGGTGACGTCGGTATAGATCTCACACACGTCTGCATCCAACGCGGCCGCGAGTGCCACCGCCGTTGTGTCACTTCCACCACGACCGAGTGTCGTGATTTCCCGCGCGGTGCTAACACCCTGAAAACCTGCGACGACCGCAACCTTCCCGAGACCGACTGCCTCGCGGACTCGATCACCCTTGATTTCGAGGATCTTGGCCTTGGTGTGCGTCGTATCGGTGATGATTCCGACCTGGCTTCCGGTGAAGCTCATTGCATCACACCCCATATCGAGGAGGGCCATGCAGAGCAATGCGCTCGAAATTCGTTCACCAGTCGTGAGCAACATGTCCATCTCGCGCCCGTGAGGATTGTTCGACACCTGACGGGCAAGTTCGACCAGATTGTCCGTGGCCTTGCCCATTGCAGAAACGACGGCGACGACACTGTGACCTTGCTCACGCGTTGCAGCGATATGGCGGGCGACGTTGCGCATCCGATCCGGGTCGGCCACCGAGGTGCCCCCGTATTTCTGAACGATCAATCCCACAGATGTTTCAGACTAGTAGTGCACCGACAGACGGGTAGTCTTCATATTTCATGGGCACGAACAAGCGCGCACGCAAGAAAGAAAATCGTAAGCAGCGACTCGACCAACTGGCTCGCCAATCCCAGCGTCGTCGTCAGCGCAAAGTCGGAGTACGAATCGCAATCGTCCTGACCATCATCATCGGAATCGCAGGAATCTTCAGCGTCTCCGGGAGTGATGAATCTGCGACGACCGACACGACTGTCGCAAGTTCGCCGACCACAGCCTCTGTGGCTGGTGAGACCATCAGTGGCGAGACTCCCTGCCCAGCCAAGGATGGGAGCGCGAACCGTGTCGCTCAATTCGAACAAGCACCGCCAGTGTGCATCGAAGATGGGGTGACGTACACCGCGATCGTCTCAACAAACAAGGGTGATTTCTCGATCGTGCTCGACCAGTCCGCAGCGCCGATTGCCGTCAATAACTTCGTCGTCCTTGCGCGTTACAAGTATTTCGACAGTACGAATTGCCACCGTGCGATCGTCAACTTCGTCGTGCAGTGCGGTGACCCAACCGCGACAGGTTCGGGTGGACCTGGTTACCAGTTCGCCGATGAACTTCCCGCGGCGGGTTCCTACAAGTTGGGTTCAATTGCAATGGCCAATTCCGGACCCAACACGAACGGAAGTCAGTTCTTCATCATCACCGGAGACGATGGTGTGAACCTCCCGCCGAACTACACCCTCTTCGGTCAGGTGACGGAAGGTCTCGATTCGACGGTTCCAGCACTCGACGCCGCAGGCAATCCTGACCCGGCGACAAACGGTGTTCCACCGATCGAGCCACTCGTGATCAATACGGTCGT
>DAIRSS010000012.1:0-34833 GCA_036804285.1 Ilumatobacteraceae bacterium | reverse complement strand
TGAGATCAAGACTCTGTGCGATGCCGAAGGCCTCGAGGACCGAGGTCGATGATGCGTCGATCGAGACGACGATGTCGCGGTCGTGCGCAGCGGAAATGAGCGCGCTCGCCGTCTGAGCAAGGCGACCAGACGTGAGCGAATACATCGGAACGTGCAACGCGCCCACACCATCGAGGACCGACGGCTCCACGGTGTCGAGGTCGGGTGCGCTCCCACGATCCGTGAGCATCGTTCGTTCACCATCCTGCTGGACGAGGACGACGACACTGCCCGTTCGACCATTCCGTCTGGCGACAACGTCGACGCCGGTCGCGCGCAAGACGTCGATCAGTTGTTCGCCGAGGCGATCATCGCCGACTTGTCCGATGAATCGTGCGGGGCTTCCAGTTGCAGCAGCGAAGTACGCGACGTTCGCGGCGCTACCGCCGCGGGTGCGTTCGATGCGCGATGGAGTGTCACTGGCGTGGTGGGTGGGCTCACCGAGCCAGACCACGACGTCTTCGATCAGGTCACCAATCGTGCACAGCATGCACTGACCGCGTCGGTCCTAGACGGACAGCAGGTCGCGTGCGCCGGTGTCGCTCGAGGGGTGGCGCAACTTGCTCATTGCACGAGCCTCGATCTGACGAATGCGTTCGCGCGTGAGGTTGAACGCTTCACCGACTTCTTCGAGCGTGCGCGGCTCGCCGCGGTCGAGGCCGAAGCGCAGAGCGAGGATCTCGCGCTCGCGCTGGTCGAGTGGAGCGAGCAGGCGGGAGATCTCTTCGGGCAAGAGCGCCGTTGCGGCGACTTCGAAGGGTGACTCCGCTGCACGGTCTTCGACGACGTCGCCGAGTTCTGCATCGCCGTCTTCGCGCAATGGTTCCGACAGCGACAACGGTTCGGCGGCGAAGCGCAATGCTTCGGTGACCTTGTCTTCGGGCATGTCGACTTCAGCGGACAACTCTGCGAGCGTGGCTGGACGACCGAACTTCAGCTCGAGGCGCGAGCGAGCCTTCTGCAGTCGCGCGAGCGTGTCGCCTGCGTGGACTGGGAGGCGAATCGTGCGACCGGTGTTGGCGATTCCGCGGGTGATTGCCTGGCGAATCCACCACGTTGCGTAGGTCGAGAACTTGAAGCCCTTGCGCCAGTCGAACTTCTCGACGGCGTGCATGAGTCCGAGGTTGCCCTCTTGGATCAGGTCGAGGAGTGGAAGACCCGAGGCCTGGTACTTCTTGGCGATCGACACCACGAGGCGCAGGTTGGACTGCACGAACTGACGCTCTGCACGGGTGCCGTCGCGCTGGATCTTGCGGAGTTCACGACGACGGTTGGGGTTCAGGTTGGCGTCGTTCTTCTCGAGCTCTGCGGTTGCGGCCTTGCCGGTTTCGATTGCCTTGGCGAGGCGGACTTCGTCATCTTTGGTGAGGAGGGCGTACTGGCCGATGTCGGTGAGATAGAGACGGACGAGGTCCTCTTCATCACGATCGATACGGTCTTTTGCCACAGCGACTCCTCCAGGGGTGAACGGGCGTAACGATACCCACGGGGTCACCCGTCACCACCGCCAGACGCCTATTTTTTGGGCGTTTCGAGTCACAGGGGCGATCCCACCTCGCGACGGCGATCTCTTAACATGACCGGTATGGCTAACCCTCTTTTGAACGACAAGGCATTCGCTCACGCAACCGACAGAAGTCCCGACCAGGCAGGTTGGGCGGCACCCCGCTCGGGTGGCGCGACCACATGGAATCCACCAATCACTGACGGCCCGGTGAGCCCATGGACGGGCACCGAGCGCATGACCGCGAACGGCGCGATGTCGGCGACGCTCATGTTGTCCGTCCTGCTCCTGGCTGGCGCGACCGTCGGTTGGATGCAGGTCAAGGAACTCGATGGTCAGGTCGCCTCGTTCCCAGGCTGGGTCATCGGTGCGATGATCGTCGGTCTGATCAGCGCGGTCGTCGCCTCGTTCAAGCCGAACTTCGCGCGCTTCCTCGCACCGGTCTATGCGATCGCACAAGGTGCAGCGGTTGGCGCGATCTCCAAGGCGTACAACGTCACCTATGACGGCATCGTCCTCCAGGCCGTGGGTGCCACGATCGGTGTGTTCGTCGTGATGCTCACCCTGTATCGCACTGGCATCGTGCGCGTCACGGACAAGTTCCGTCGCACGGTGATCGGCGCAACCATGGGACTCGCGGTGTTCTACCTCGCGTCGTGGATCATCAGCTTCTTTGGCCCGAACCTCATCCCATCCGGCTCAAGTTTGATGAGCATCGGCTTCAGCGTGTTCGTTGCAGCGCTTGCCGCTTTCAACCTCGCGCTCGACTTCGACTTCATCGAGCAGGCCGAGCGCCAGGGTGCGCCAAAGCACATGGAGTGGTTTGCAGCACTCGGATTGCTCGTCACCTTGGTGTGGCTGTACCTCGAGATCCTGCGACTGCTCGCAAAGATGCGCGACCGCTAAGCGTGGCGTGCGGTTGGTCGTGAGGCGAGGAGTTCCTCGCTCAGCGTCGAGCCAGTGATCTCATCCGTGAAGTAGGAGCCGTCCTCGAGGCGCTCGAGTGCGCGCTCGACATCGGTCAGTTCTTGGGCGATGTGGTCGAGGTTCGGACCCTGCGGCGTTGACTCGACGTTCGACATGGCGACGAGCCTATTGCATCGCCGCATCGTGCGACGAAGCTCTCCACGGCTAGCGTCAGAGCCCATGTCAACCTTTCCTCCCTTCGACGGATCCGCACCCAAGCAGCAGAAGTTCACCTCGCCACCAGAGATGGGCATCGACCCGACGAAGCGGTACACCGCGACGATGGAAACCTCGATGGGGACGATCGTGATCTCGCTCGATCCGATCAACGCGCCGAAGACCACGAACAACTTCGTCTTCCTGGCGCTGAATCACTACTACGACGGGATCATCTTCCACCGCATCATCAAGGGCTTCGTCTGCCAGGGTGGCGACCCGCAAGGCAGTGGCATGGGCGGTCCTGGCTATCGCTTCGAAGATGAGCTTCCGAAGCCGGGCAAGTACGCAATCGGCAGCCTCGCAATGGCGAATGCCGGACCGAACACGAACGGCTCGCAGTTCTTCATCATCAGTGGCCAGAGTGGCTGCACCCTGCCGCCGCTGTATTCGTTGTTCGGCCAGGTGGTGAAGGGTCTCGACGTCGTCGAGAAGATGCAAAACGTCGAGACCGACGGACGTGATCGTCCGCGCACCGACGTCGTGATCAACTCGGTCACCATCACCGTCGCGGACTAGTCACTCGACATGGCGCGCAGCGCCGATTCGCTGAGCATCGTCGAAGCGCGTCGACTTGCCTGTGCTGCGCAGGGCTTCGGCTCGATCGATCGATCGTCGCCGACCACGCAACGACATGTCGTCGACGTCTTCACGCGACTTGGCGTCATCCAGATCGACTCGGTGAACGTCCTCGTGCGCAGCCAAGAGTTGCCGCTGTTCTCCCGGCTCGGAGCACACGATCGAGCGGCGATTCCGCAAGCGACGAAGAAGCGTCAGGTATTCGAGTATTGGGGCCACGCCGCGACACACCTGCACATCGATCTTCACCCGTACTTTCGCTGGAAGATGGACGCCGCGAGGTCTGGTCGCGCTCGTCACTGGGGTCTCACCTCGTTCTACGACGAGAACAAGGCCTTCGTGCGTCGCACGTTGAAGCGCGTCACCGATGATGGGCCAATCTCCGCGAGGGACATCTCGACTCGCACCACCAAGAAGGGATCGTGGTGGGACTGGGATGAATCCAAGACCGCACTCGAGTATCTGTTCCTCATCGGCGAGGTGACTGCGGCTGGTCGCAGCTCCGACTTTTCCCGCATCTACGACCTGACCGAGCGCGTCCTGCCTGAGCGCGTGCTCGCACGACCAACCCCGTCGGAGGCAGAAGCGAAACGCGAACTCGTGCGTCGTGCTGCTGTTGCGATGGGCGTGGCGACGAGCGCTGACCTTGCCGACTATTTCCGACTCGAACATGCTGCGGTGAAGCGCGCGATTGCTGAACTCGTCGCAGACGGGTCGTTGCGCGAAGTCGCCGTCGAGGGCTGGAAGGAGCGTGCATACGTCGCCAAGGGCGCGAAGGTTCCAGCGTCGTTGTCGGCGAGTGCGCTGTTGTCGCCATTCGATTCACTCGTGTGGTTTCGTCCGCGAAATGAGCGGCTCTTCAACTTTCACTATCGAATCGAGATTTACACGCCAGAGCCGAAGCGCACGTACGGCTACTACGTGCTGCCGTTCATGGTCAATGGTGAGATCGTCGGCCGTGTCGACCTGAAGGCCGATCGTGCGTCAGGAACACTGCTCGTTCCCGGTGTGTTTGCGGAGCCGGGTGCGAATCTCACCAAGACCGCATCGCTTCTTGCCAAGGAGTTGCGAGTGATGGCCAGCTGGCTCGATCTCGAGTCCATCGAAGTCGGTCGCAAAGGAAACCTTGCTGCGTCGCTGACCAAAGCCCTGTCTGCTCGTCGTCGGTAGGCTGGCACGCGTGACGCCACTGATTGCACTCGCCGGACGCGTTGGCCCGGCAAGCCGCGTGTCGCGGAGTTCGGTGAGTTTCGCCGGCGACGTCTACACCGATGCAGTCCTCCGTGCGGGTGGCGAACCGGTGATCCTGGTGCCCCAGGAACTCACCGATGACGAAGCCGACGAGTTGATCTCGCGCTTCGACGGACTCGTGCTCATGGGTGGTGGCGACGTCGACCCACAGAGATATGGACAGCAGGCGAGCGACTACGTCTATGGCGTGCAGCCCGAACAGGATGCATTCGAGACGACGCTTGCCTGTGCTGCACTGCGTTGCGACAAGCCGGTGCTCGCGATCTGCCGCGGGATGCAGGTCGTCAACGTCGCGCTCGGCGGCACGCTCGTGCAGGAGATTGCAACGTTGCCCAATGCGGCATCACAACTAGCGCACAAGCCAGAGAACTTCCCTGAAGGCGCTCCGTTCGCAGTGCACGAAGTGAACGTGGAGCCGTCGAGTCGACTCGCTGGGGCTCTCGGTGCGTCAACGGTTCGTGGCGCATCGTTCCATCATCAAGCAGTTGACCGCGTCGGCGAAGGTTGCCGCATCGTGGCATGGGCACCAGACGGCATGGTCGAGGGACTCGAGCACGAGAGCAAGTGGTTGATCGGGGTGCAGTGGCATCCCGAGGACACCGCACACGACGATGCGACTCAGCAGAACTTGTACGACGCGTTCGTCGCTCAGGCGCGCGTGTCGATGTCGTCTGCAGCGCGCTGAAACGGTGACGTGGGCTGGGTGATCCAGCGAAACGCAGACGTCACGGCGTGACCGAGTGGTCGTAGCACCGCACGTTCGGTGAGTGGCAGGTACGGAAGCTGGAGCAGTGGCCGACTCCAACGCGGCAACGTGGCAATGGTTGCTGCAGCGAGGACTCCGTACGCGGCGCGAGCGGGATATTCGAGTGGTGGCTCGAGGAGGAGATAGCGAACGGCTTCTCGTGACTCTGCAGTCGAGCGCAACTCGCCACGGAACATGTTCAACTGATCGCGTAGCGCCCGCTCGGAACGTGGCGGTGCGGTAACGCCGAGCTCGGAGGCGATGCGCGCCATGTCCTCGACGTATCCGTCGCGCTCGGCCTGCGTCAGTTTGCGTGATCCGTAGCGCTGATAGGTGGTCAGGAAACTCTCTGCTTCGACCACGTGCACCCACCGAAGGAGGTGTGGATCGCGCGCCGAGTAGGGCACGCCGTCGGTCGTCGTGCCATGGACGAAGGAGTGCACGTGGTTGATCCGCGCGATCGTCACCTTGGCGAGTTCTGCTGGGCCGAAGGTCGTCGCGGCGAGGAAGTCAGCCGTGCGCTGCAGTCGACCCCAAGGGTCGTTGCGGAAGTCGCTGTGCTGGGCGACCCCGGCCATTGCGAGTGGGTGGAGCGCTTGCACCAAGAGTGCACGGAGTCCACCGATGAACATGGTTGCATCCGAGTGCACGACACGAATCGGTCGATCCATCCCGAACCAGCGCTCACCGGGAGCCTCCATGATCTGCGCAGCCTTTTCATCGGCACGGGGTCCGACGACTCGCTCACGCAGTGCATCACCGAGTGAGTCACGAAGTTGACGAACGAGATCCTCGCCCTTCGACCGCGCGCTTGTTGGCATGTGAGTATCGTGCCACTGAAGCGGTCGTTTCGCACTGTCGCAGACACAAGTACTGTGGTCACATGACCAATGACGCACAGCGAATGCCAGGTTGGGTCCCGCGTGCAGTTGTGGTGTTTTGGGGTGGCTTCCTCGCTGCCCTCGTCGTGCGCGAGTTGTTCCACCAGCTCTCGAGCTTCCTGCTCTTGTTGCTCGTGTCGGTCTTCCTCGCTCTCGCCATCGAGCCCGGCGTCAATCGTCTCGCTCGCAGGGGATGGAAGCGTGGAAGCGGGACGGCGCTGATCTTGCTCTCCGTTGCAACGCTCGGCACCGTCTTCGTTGCCGCCATCGGTACTCAGGTCGCGAACCAGGTCGCCGACGTCTTGAGCAACAGCGAAACCTACGTCAACGAATCCGTCGACTTCATCAATGACACCTTCAACGCCAACATCGACGCGGCGGGGGTCAACGAGTCGATTGCAGATCCGAATGGACCGGTTCAGCGGTTCCTGCGCAACCAGCAGAGCAGGGTGTTCAGCCTCTCGGTGAGTGCGCTCGGTGGAATCCTGCAGTTGCTCTCGATCACCCTGTTCACCTTCTACATCGTCGCGGACGGTCCACGACTTCGCCGAGTCATCTGCTCGCGGTTGAATGCCGAGCGTCAAAAGACGTTGCTCTACGCCTGGGACCTTGCGATCGCCAAGACCGGCGGTTACCTCTATTCACGCGCACTCCTCGCGCTGATCTCGGCGTTCATCCACTGGGTTGCGTTCCAGGCACTTGGAATTCCTGCTCCGATCGCAATGGCGTTGTGGGTTGGCGTCGTGTCACAGTTCCTGCCGGTGATCGGCACCTATCTCGCGGGCATCCTGCCGCTCGCCCTCACGTTGTTGTCCACGCCTGCAAAGGCGATCGCGGTACTCGCATTCATCGTCATCTATCAGCAGATCGAAAACATGTTGGTCGCACCACGCGTCACCGCACGCACGATGCACGTGCATGCAGCGGTCGCATTCGGGTCTGCGATCATCGGTGGCGCGATCTTGGGTCCTGTCGGGGCGATCCTCGCCCTTCCCGCCGCGGCGATGGTGCAGTCGCTCGCGTCGTCGTGGGGCAAGCGTTACGACGTGATCGAGAACGAGCTCTTGATGATGCCCAAGCGCAAGGGCGAGTAGCAGCCCTCAAAGAAGTGTGCAGTGGTCGGGGATGGGAGATTTGAACTCCCGGCCTCCACGTCCCGAACGTGGCGCGCTACCAAGCTGCGCTAATCCCCGGTATTTCCGGGTCGAAGCCTAACTGGAGGTCGTCGAAGTCTGACTGGCGATCCCGTGCTGGGATTCCTGCCACTCGCCACCAGTCGCGACGGCTTTTGCTGCACGTTGGAGTCGCAGCGCATCGAGCGGCTTGATGATCCAGCCCTCTGCACCGCTGCGCTTGGCGAGATGGACGTCGGCTTCGCGATCCAACAGCATCAACACGGGAACGTGTGGAATGCGATGGTCGGAGTGGTCGAGGCGGAGATTCATCGTGATCGCCATCCCACCCATCGAACCCACCTGCAGGTCGAGGATCGCAAGGTCTGGCGTGCGAGTGGCGATGGCTTGGGGAACGTCTCGACCGTTGCGGCACACGGTGAACGACGTGTCCGGTGCGCCGAGGGCGGCAAGGACGTCATCGAGAACCCATTGGGCATCGGTTGCGAGCAGGATGTGCATCGTCGCCAGCCTACTCTCAGGCCCTTCGCTCGGCGATGCCCTCAAGTGCAGAGGCGATGGTTGTCAGTCCGTCCAGCGATGTGACGTCATGTGCCATGAGGTCGACGGTGGCGACCTTCACGTCACCACCGACAGTCTCGCGGAGCGAATCGAGCCGAGTGACCTCACGTGAGCGTCGTTCGGAGAGTTGCTGGTGGACAGCGGCATGTCGGGGAGACGCGATGTAATCGTTCGTCGTCGCGACACCAAAGTCAGGCGTCATCGCATTGCAAATCACCGCGCTGAGCGAGATGTTCTGGCGTTTCAGCTCCCCGATGATGAACGTTGCTTCGCGCATCGGTTCTGCTTCGGGAGAGGTGACGACGACGTAGGTCGTCGAACGATCTCGGAGCACGGCATTGATCGACTCGGCACGATCGCGGAAGCCTTGATCGAGTCCTTCGAAGGCCGCAAAGAAGCCGATGACGTCGGTGATGACGTCGGCTCCGACGAGACGGGTGACCGCCTTGAAGATTGGTGTGAGTGCCGCACTCACGATCTTCAGTCCTCCGCGTGCAGGTGCGAGGAAGGTGCGATAGACGCGATGGTCGAGGAAGCGCACCAAGGTGTTCGGTGCTCCGAGGAAGTTCAGCGCCTCGCGTGATGGCGGGGTGTCGACGATGACGAGGTCGAATCGGTCGTCACGGTGCAACTGAAAGAGCTTCTCCGCAGCCATGTATTCCTGGGTGCCACCAAGTTGACGGGCGATGCTCGAAAAGAGCGCATTGTTGTGGATGCGCTCGGCTTGCTCAGCGGACGTACTCGTCGACGCAATGAGGTCGACGAATGTCTGGCGTGCGTCCAGCATCATCGCCCACAGTTCACCGTCTCCGAAATTCGACACCAGCGACGGTTCATTCGAAAGTTCGCCCCTCACTCCGAGGGCATCTGCGAGGCGTTTGGCCGGATCGATCGTGACGACGCACACTTTTCTGCCTTCTTGTGCAGCACGAAGTGCGAGGGCTGCAGCGGTCGTCGTCTTTCCGACTCCACCCGAGCCCATGCACACGAGCAGTTGTGCCGAATGCGCAGTCGTCATCGCGTCTCGTTTTCGAGGAGTGCCGTCGTCAGGGACTCGATGACATTCGGTGAGTCGACTTCAGGCAACGTGATTCGGCTGAGTGGAAGGAGTGTCTGCAGCGTCTCGATCGACTCGAGCTGCAGTTGGCGTCGTGAGCGGTAAAACTCGACGCTTCGCCGCAGTGCTTCTGACGTGCACGTCTCACCCGTGGTGTCGTCGTCGGGGAGGACACGGTTGACGACGATCGGTCCGAGGGCGATGCCGATCTCATCCTCGATGGCGAGTGCGGTGTCGACGGTTTCGGTCACGGGCGTGGTCGCGGGCAAGGTGACCATCACGACGCTGCATCGGGCATGATCGGCGAGGAACTCACCGACTTCGGCAGCCTGTGTTGCAATCAGACCTGAACGAATGCCACCGCGAATTCCGTGTGCGACCCTCAGGAAAGTGAGTGCGTGTCCTGCAGCAGGCCCGTCGACGACGATGAGATCGTGGTCGGATGCACGGTCGAGGGCCTTGATGCGACCGAGCACGAGTAAGTCGTCCAGCCCAGGCGCGGCAGCAGCGATGACGTCGAGGATCCCGGTGGAGGCGAAGCGCTTGGCCAGTCGGCCGAGACCATGGTGCTCGAGGTAGTCGACGAGCGCGTCGCCAGCCGTGAGCGACATGGTCGTGATGTGTCCCTCGCCACTTGTGAGTTCCGCGGGAATCGGCTTGCCATCGAGTTCGACGAAGAGCACGCGCAGGCCTCGTCGCGCTGCAGCGCACGCAAGGGCAGCAGATACCGTTGTCTTGCCAACTCCGCCTTTCCCCGCGACGATGATCGTGCGGGACGAGGCGAACACATCATCAACGGTCACGCATCCTCCGGAGGTTTCAATGCGCAGGTTACCCAGTGCGGCGCGTTGGGCATTGCTCGTCCTCGGAATCATGTGCGCTGTTCTGCCTGGGTCCCAGTCGGCGAGTGCCGAGTCGGCCGCGGACCTCGCTCCCGTAGATGTGGTCGCGGTCAGCGGACTCATCGATCATGTGGTCGTCGATGAAATCGAGACGGCGCTCGAGCGTTCGACGACGAATGGCGCCCAGGCCGTGGTGCTGCAAGTCAATTCACGCGGCGCAATCGTGTCACCTGAGCGATTCGCTGAGCTGTTGAAGAACGTCGCAGACGCGAAGATCCCCGTTGCTGTCTGGGTCGGGCCGACTGGAGCCCGTGCATATGGACTGTCGGCACAGTTGCTCACCGTCGCTGACGTCAGTGCGATGGCACCGGGTTCGCGCATTGGGTTCACCGGAAAGTTGCTCGCGGTGAATGGGAACGAAGTCTCCTTCGGCGATGCTGACGCAACGCTGCGCACGTCCAGCCTCGGATTCACGGAGGCGCGTGAGCGAGGAGCGCTGAAGTATGCCAAGGAAGACGAGGGCGTCCCGGTGGTGCGCAACATGCTGTACGCACTCGACGGTTTGACGATCGAGGGCAAGGTGTTGAACACCACGGTCGAGACGCTCGATGACTCTGGTCAGATCGTTCTCGATGCGGCGACTGCGCGATTCTTCAAGTTGGGTCTGATCGGTCAGCTGATGCACACGGTGGCGAGCGTGCCGGTGGCGTATCTGTTGTTCGCCATCGGTTTGTCGCTCCTCGTCTTTGAGTTCTTCACCGCAGGCATCGGCATCGCCGGTTCGGTCGGCGCGATCTGCGCAGCCTTCGGAACCTATGGGCTCAGCGAACTTCCTGCCCGGGGTTGGGCGGTCGCCTTGCTCGTTGCCGCGGTCGTCGCGTTCGCGATCGACGTGCAGGTCGGTGTTCCGAGGCTGTGGACTGGCATTGGATTGGCGATGTTCACCGTTGCCTCGCTGTTCCTCTATCAGCCGATTGACGGTTCGTCGATGCGACTGTCGTGGCTGACGTTCGGCAGCGGCATCGCGATGATGGCCCTCGCATTCATCGTCGGCATGCCGTCGATGGTGCGCACGCGATTCGCGACCCCGACCATCGGACGTCAGTGGATGATCGGACTCGAGGGTGTCGTCTTGCGCGACGTGTCGCCCGATGGTCTCGTTGAATTACAGGGTGCACAGTGGCGTGCGCGCACCAACAGGTCGACGCCGCTCGTTGCAGGATCACCTTGCCGAGTTGCGGCAATTGATGGTGTCACGCTCGAGGTCGAGCCACTCGAGGGTGCGGCCCGCGACTATCGCGAGATGCGCAAAGACAAGCGTGACTGACGTCAACGCCCAGCGCCGACAGGCGGCAGAGGTGGCGCAGCTCGAGCCGATCGACTGGTTGTTGCTGGTCGTTCCTGGGCTCGTGTGGGGAAGTTCCTTCTATTTCATCGCGGTCGGTCTTGAATCGTTTGCTCCTGGCTTGATCACGCCGATGCGGGTGTTGTTCGGGTGCATCACACTGACCTTCATCCCGCAGTCACGACGTCCAGTCGAACGCGCGGCGTGGCCGATGATTGCACTGCTGTCGATCGTGTGGATGGCCGTGCCGCTCACGGTGTTTCCCTTCGCCGAGCAACACGTGTCCAGCAGCGTGACGGGGATGTTGAATGGTGCGACACCGATCTTCGCAGCCATGGTCGCAGCGGTGATCGCCCGCTCGTTCCCACCCGGTGGTCAGATCCTCGGTCTTGCAATCGGAACCTTCGGAGTCGTCTTGATTGCACTTCCGACCGTGCGTGAGGGCTCATCAAGTGCCTTCGGAGTCGCGCTCATCGTGCTCGCACTCGTGATGTATGGATTCGCACTGAACATCGCCTCGCCGCTCCAGCAGCGTTACGGATCGCTTGCAGTGCTGTGGCGAGCAGAGATCATTGCGGTCGTCCTGCTCGCTCCGCTCGGCATCTACTCGCTTTCCAACAACGATCGTCCGTTTGCGTGGCACGCGTTTGCTGCGATGGTCGCGCTCGGTGTGCTTGGCACCGCGCTTGCGCACTATGCGATGGTGACGTTGGCCGGCAGGATCGGCTCCACGCGAGCGTCTGCGAGTTTGTATCTCATGCCCGCCGTGTCGCTGGCACTTGGCGTGTTCGTGAACGACGAAGATGTCGCTCCGCTTGCGATCGTCGGCAGTGTGGTCGCAGTTCTCGGGGCGTGGGTGCTCTCGCGCAGTCGTCGACAGGCATCATGAGCGAGCCGTTCGACCCGCTCACCGTTCCGGTTCGTCCGGCTGCGACGGTGATGCTGGTGCGAGACCATCCGCTGAATGGCCTCGAAGTGTTCATGCTGCAGCGAACGATGAGCGCGGTGTTCGCCAAGGGAATGTACGTGTTTCCCGGTGGGCGAGTCGACGCCGCAGACGACACGTCAGAGCTGCAGTCGGTGTGTGATGACCTCAGCGACGAACGGGCGAGCGCGATCCTCGGGGTGAAGTCGGGCGGACTCGCGTATTGGATCGCTGCGATCAGGGAATGCTTCGAGGAGGCAGGCGTGCTGCTGGCACGACCCGAGAACGGCCAGCATCCGTTGCGGTTCGATGATGAAACGGTCGCCGAACGCTTCGCGCATGCCCGCCATCACGTGCACGATGCGTCGCTGTCACTCGTCGAGTTGTGCCGACGTGAGCGACTACGGCTGATCACGGACACGATGCACTACGTGAGCCACTGGATCACCCCGGTTGGCGAACCTCGACGGTTCGACACCCGTTTCTTTCTCGCGCAGATGCCCGAAGGACAGGAACCCTTGCACGACGATCGAGAGACGATCAACAGTCTGTGGGTGACTCCCGAGAGTGCGCTCGAGCGAAGCGCACGTGGTGAACTCGTGATGCTGCCGCCGACCACGCGCAACCTCGAGTTCCTCGCGCCGCATGCGACGACGGCATCCGTGCTCGATGCGGCACGCGCACTCGGAACGCCCAAGGCGATCCTTCCTCAACTGCGGGTGGATGCAGAGGGAAAAGTGATCGGTGTGGCGATGCCGGGCGACGCCGACTATCGAGACTGACCGCGGACTGCGACTGCCACGACGGATTCGTCGCGTGCAGAACATCCACTCAGTTCCGACATGCTCACCGTCGTCGACTCGATGTGCGCTGCGATGTCGGCAAAGATCCGTGCGGCAGCTGACGATCCACTGATCGCGATCGGCTCACCAACGTCACCGCCGTGAGCGACTGCGGGTTCGAGTGGAATCTGGCCGAGGAGTTCCGCGCCAATGTCGTTTGCCAGTGCGCGACCACCGCCCTCGCCGAAGAGCGGGTACGAAGAGCCGTGTTCGCACGTGAACGAGGACATGTTCTCGATCACACCCGCCACGCGAAGGAAACTGCGACGTGCCATGTCAGCGGCTCGTATCGCGACCTTCTGCGCCGACACTGCAGGAGTCGTGACGATGATGAGGTCCGTGCGCGGAAGCATTCGTGCAAGTCCCATCTGCACGTCGCCGGTTCCTGGTGGCATGTCGATCAAGAGATAGTCGAGCTCACCCCAGTGGACGTCGTTCAAGAACTGCTCGACAGCCTTCGTGAGCATCAATCCGCGCCACATCAGTGCGGTTTCTTCGTCGTCGACGAGCATGCCGGTCGAGACCACCTTGAGGGTGCCCGATCCGATCTTGCGCTCATTCGGAATGATCTTGGGCTTCTCGGAGTCGCCGACTCGTTGTGCTTCCAGTCGGTCGGACATGTTCAGCATGCGGGGAACGGAAAAGCCCCAGATGTCTGCGTCCAACACACCAACCACGTGACCACGCGCAGCAAGTGCACAGGCGAGATTGACGGTCACCGAGCTCTTGCCGACGCCGCCCTTGCCGCTCGCGATTGCGAGCACTCTCGCGTTCATCGGAACTTGTGTATCTCCGGCCTGTTCGCGAGCGTTCCAGCGGGCACGTGTCATCACGGCGCTGCGTTCCTCGCTCGTCATCTCACCCCAGTCGATGGTGACCTTGGAGACTCCTGGGTGGGTGAGGAGGCGGGACTCGATGTCGTTGCGGATCTGCACCCTGAGCGGGCAGCCACGAATCGTCAGCTTCATGGCGATCGAGATGACACCGTCTGCGCCGACGCCGATGTCTCCAGCCATCCCGAGGTCGACGATGTTGTCGCCGAGTTCGGGGTCCATCACGGCCCGCAGAAGTGTGCGCACTTCGTCTGCGGTGGGGGGCGGCACGACTCGGCCGGTCATGTCCCAAAACCTACCGTTGAAATCAGCCTTTCGCCTTGCAGTGCTTGGCAAATCGCGATGTCCTCGCTGTAGTCTGAGTTCATGATCACTCTCACCGATACAGCTGCAGCCAAGGTCAAGGAATTGCTTCAGGCGGAAGGCGCGACGGATCTCGCACTGCGCGTCGCCGTGCGCCCAGGTGGATGCTCGGGATTCTCGTACGAGATGTTCTTCGACGGTGACATCGCTCAGGATGACCAGACGCTCAGCTTCGGCGAAGTGAAGGTCGTCGTCGATCAGGCTTCTTCGCAGCTCCTCGTCGGAGCAAGCCTCGACTATCAGGACGGACTCACCGACGCGGGTTTCAAGATCAACAACCCGAACGCAACCCGCACCTGCGGTTGCGGCAACAGCTTCAGCTGAGCAACAACTCCCGTAGTTCGACTTCGTCGAACACCGCATCGAGCCGTTCGACAATCGTTCCTTCGGCGTTGGTGATGAACAGCGCCGGCTCGTACGTCATCGCGTAGTTCGTAACTGCAGGCGCAACCGTCGTCGCGGTGTCGTCGGTGTACACCTCGGCGTGGACGACCACGTAGCGATCGGCGAGTTCATCCTTCAGCGCAAGTAACCCGTCAAGTGCGGGGGCACACGATCCCGTCGAGCAGTGCGCTGGAGTCCCGATGAGATACACGACGGGAAGTGAGCTAGCGAGTGCTTCGGTGAGCGTGACGTCGTGGAACGGGCATGGTTCTGGCGTACGCGTACACAGAGGATCGACACCACGTGGGTCATCGAGTGTCGGCGTGTCGAATGGTGGCAGCGGTGAACCCACAAGCGGAACTCCGACCGTTGCAGGGTCGACGACTTGCACTCCTGCACCATCAGCGGGTCCACCTTCAACGACGAGTGAGTAGACGCCGATCTCGCTGACCTCCACTCGGAATGGCCAGTACGGAATCGACATTCCGGCGTCGTGACGGGGAGCGGTGAGGTTCTCGGCCACGACGACGCCCGTTTCAGCGTTCACCAATGACGCGGTCAACGTGTCGGGCAGGTCGGCCCCAGAGAGCAGCCCCGCTTGGTCGGCGAGTGAGATCGGCAGGCGCACGCGACCGGGAACTTGGATCTGGGGGAATCGCTGCACGATTTGCCAACGTTCCGTCGTCGAATCGGACGATGACGACGAGCAAGAGGAGATGAGTGGCGAGAGCGACGCAAAACCGACGGCGCCAAGTCCGGTCGTGAGGAACGTGCGGCGCGTGATCACGCGATCATCGTAGGTTGCGAGGGAGCGTCTACGCTTGTCGCATGGCAGCAAAGAAGAAGTCAGCACCGAAGAAGAAGGCAAAGCCAGCACGCAAAGTAGCGAAGAAGGCTGCAGCAAAGTCACCGAGCGCAAAGCCACTTGGGCCATACACGCCCGTCGTACGCGCAGGTGACTGGATCATCGTGTCAGGTCAGCTCGGCGTGCACGACGGCAAGATCGTGTCGGGTGGCGTTGCTGCGCAGACCACGAAGGCCGTCGAGAACTTGAAGGCCCAGCTTGCCTCCGTCGGTGCGAACATCAACGATGTGAAAAAGACGCTGTGCTTCCTCACCGACATGGACACCTTCGCCACGTTCAACACCGCGTATGTCGCGGGGTTCGGCAACTCACGCCCGGCCCGCAGCACCATCGGTGTTGCCTCGTTGCCGTTCGGTGGTGCGGTGGAGATCGAAGCCTGGGCGTTCAAGCCACTACGGTAGGAACCATGCCAGGTGCAGTAATCATCGTCGTCGTACTTCTTGCATTCCCGGTCGTCGTCGGGCTCACCACGGCCGGTCTCGCCGCGCTCATCGGCTTCTTCCTTCACCGTGACGCCGAGATCCGCCATGAGGGCAGCGAACTCGTCGAGCTCAACGGCTGAACACGCGAGCAGACCTCCTCGTTCGCAACGCAACGCTCGTTGCGACGGTTGACGAACAGCGACGAGAGATCCCTGGTGGATTCGTCGCCGTCACCAACGGACTGATCTCCCACATCGGCAAGGCTGGCGATGAGCCATTGGCTGACGTCGTCATCGACGCAACCGACTGTCTCGTCACTCCGGGACTCGTCAACACTCACCATCACCTGTATCAGAACCTCACGCGGGCATTTCCCCCGATGACGAATGCCGCGTTGTTCGGATGGCTGAAGACGCTGTATCCGCTGTGGAGCACATTGGATGAAGAAGCGGCACATGTGTCGGCGTGGGTCGGCCTCGCAGAACTCGCATTGTCCGGATGCACGACATCGACCGACCACCTCTACGTTCATCCGGCGGGAGCAGGCGACTTGCTCTCCGCGGAAATCGCAGCCGCACGTGATCTTGGTGTGCGCTTCCATCCAACGCGTGGATCGATGTCACTGTCAGTGAAGGACGGTGGTTTGCCACCGGACTCCGTCGTTCAAGACCACGACGTGATCCTCGACGAGTCCAAGCGGGCGGTCGAGCGCCATCACGATCGCTCGCACGGCGCGATGGTGAGGATTGCGCTTGCTCCGTGCAGTCCTTTCAGCGTGACCAAGCAATTGATGATCGACTCGGCACGCCTGGCCGAGGAACTCGACGTTCGTCTGCACACACACTTTGCAGAGAACGCCGAGGACGATGACTTTTCGCTTGCCACCTTCGGATGTCGTCCGACTGACTATCTCGAAGAGACGGGATGGTGCACGGACCGCGCGTGGGTTGCGCACTGCGTGATGCCGAACGCGGATGAAGTGCAGCGACTCGGTCGCGCACGCATCGGCGTCGCCCACTGTCCGAGTAGCAACCTCATCCTGTCTTCGGGGATCGCGCCCGTCGTCGATCTTCGTGCGGCAGGCGTGCACGTGGGGCTGGGTGTGGATGGCTCGTCTTCTGCCGATTCTGCATCGATGTGGCTGGAAGCCCGTCAGGCGATGCTGCTCGCCAAGCTTCGCAATGGCGCCGATCAAGGCACTGCCCGAATGGCCCTTGAGGTTGCGACGCGCGGCGGTGCCGGATGTCTTGGTCGAATCGGCGAGATCGGCGAGCTGAGCATTGGTGCCGTCGGGGACATCGCCGTGTGGTCGCTCACTGGACCGCTGTTCGCCGGTGCGATCGCGGACCCGATCGAGGCGTGGCTGCGTTGTGGACCGACTTCGGCTCACCACACCATCGTGAACGGCAAGCCGGTCGTGCGCAACGGCCAGTTGGTGAGCACTCGCGTGGAGGAGATGCTCTCGACTCATCGCAAGATCGCCACACGAATGCAGTCGGTGGCGACCGGTCGCTGATGCTTCGTCATGGGCTCGTCACGTTCGTAGCAATCTTTTTTGCCGAGCTCCCCGACAAGACGATGTTTGCGACCTTGTTGTTGTCGACGCGGTTCAAGCGCAAGCTTCCGGTGTGGATCGGCGTCAGTGCCGGTTACGGATTGCACGTGGTCATCGCCGTCCTCCTCGGATCTGCGCTCTCCAACCTTCCGGAACGACCGATTCAACTTGCAGTCGGTGCGCTGTTCACCATTGGTGGAATCATCACATGGCGCTCGGGTGCAGATGACGACGATGACGTGCGCGAGACTGCCGCGGCTCGCACCTTCATGAGCATTGCCTGGACTGCTGCCAGTGTGATTGCCGTCGCCGAGTTCGCAGATCTCACGCAGCTCGCCACCGCGGGGTTCGCTGCACGCTTTGCCGATCCAGTCGGAGTCGGTCTCGGTGCATTCCTTGCGCTGTCGAGCGTGTCGGGATGTGCGGTGTTGTTGGGATCGTGGTTGCAGCGCGTGGTGCCGTTGCGACTGATTCAGAAAGTTGCAGCGGTGCTGTTCTTGACGATCGGAATCGTCACGATCGTTGGCGCGATCAGCTGATCAGCGCGACCACTTCGACTGACCGAAGCGGTAACCGACACTTCGCACGGTCTGGATCAGGTTCGCGTGCTCTTCGCCGAGCTTTGCGCGAAGTCGACGAATGTGGACGTCGACGGTTCGCGCTCCGCCGAAGTACTCATAGCCCCACACTCGCGAGAGCAGGGTCTCTCGAGAGAACACCTTGCCGGGATTCTGGGCGAGGAACTTGAGCAGTTCATATTCCATGTACGTGAGGTCGAGTGGGTTGCCGCCGAACGAGGCCTGGTAGGTCTCGAGGTTCAACACGAGACCCGCATATTCCACGAAGGAGTGATGCCCTGCCACATGGTGCGTGAAGAAGAGGTGTCTCAGGCGAGCTTCGAGTTCGCGCGGATGGAATGGTGCGAGACAGAAGTCGTCGAACAAGTCATCACGCAGTTCAAGATCGGGGAGTTGTGCTCCCGTCACGAGGACGAGGATGCGACCGACGGGGATCTCACGTTTGCGCAGGCTTCGGCAAATCGCCCAGCCACCCTCGGGGTCTGAGTCGCACGCAATCACGGCGCCGGCCCAGCCGTCCGCCGGTTCGCTCTTGGCGACGTCATCGGGTGTGGCAACGGCCTTCCAGCGATATCCCGCGAGGTCGAGTGTGCGGGCGAGGTCGACCGGAGCAGGGGACGGGAACACTGCCACGAGGTGGCTCATCGGGTCGGTCGGCTGGTCGCTGCGGCGGTTCATAGCTGCTTCAGGTAGCGGTCGAGTTCGAATTGGCTGATGTGCGTCTTGTATCGACGCCACTCATCACGCTTGTTGCGCAGGAACCACTCGAAGATGTGTTCACCGAGAGCGTCAGCAACGAGTGATGAGGATTCCATCGTGCGCAAGGCGTCCGAGAGTGATTGCGGAAGCTGCTGGATGCCGAGCTTCTCGACGAGATCGTCGTCCATCTCGAACAGGTTGGCGTCGGCCTCCGCTGGCAATTCGTATTGCTCCTCGATGCCACGAAGTCCTGCCGCGAGGATCACGGAGAACGCAAGGTATGGATTGCACGCAGGATCCGGTGATCGATACTCGATACGCGTCGCGCTCTCGTTGCTGCGCTTCGGGATCGGTACACGGATCAGTCCGCTGCGATTGTTGCGTGCCCAAGAAATGTGCACGGGAGCCTCGAAGCCGGGGACGAGTCGCTTGTAACTGTTCACGGTCTGGTTGGTGACGGCGGTGATCTCGGCTGCGTGGCGAAGGAGTCCGGCCATGAAGTGCTTGGCGGTCGGCGACAAGTTGTACGGATCGTCGTCGCTGTGGAAGGCGTTCTGCTCACCCGAAAAGAGCGAGAGGTGGAGGTGCATGCCGGAGCCCTGGATCGACTCGAGTGGCTTGGGCATGAACGTCGCGTGCACGTCGTGCATCGCGGCAATTTCCTTCACGACGAAGCGGAAGGTCATCACGCTGTCGGCCATGGTCAGTGCGTCCGTGTGGCGCAGGTCGATCTCGTGCTGGCTGGGAGCATCCTCGTGGAAGCTGTACTCGACGGGGATGCTCATCGTCTCGAGCGTGCGGATGGTCTCCTTGCGCAGCGAACTTGCGATATCCGTGCTCGTGAGGTCGAAGAAACCGCCTTGGTCGAGGAGCACTGGCGTGGTCGACGAGTTCGGTGGTGCGAAGTAGAAGTATTCGATGTCTGGGGCGATGTAGAAGTCGAATCCCATGTCGCGAGCACGACGCAGGTTGCGCCGCAGGACTTGGCGTGGGTCGCCGTGGAACGGAGTGCCATCGAGCTTGGCGATGTCGCAGAACACCCGCGCCTCGGCGCCCTTCGGGTCGACCCACGGGAGGACTTCGAAGGTGTTGGCGTCGGGGAGTGCGAGCACGTCGCTTTCCTGGATGCGGCTGTAGCCATCGATCGAGGACCCGTCGAAGGTCATGCCATCGTTGAGCGCGTTCTCCATCTCCGCCGGGCTGATGGCGAAGGACTTCAAGTTCCCGAGCACGTCGGTGAACCACAGGCGAACGAGACGGATCCCTCGTTCCTCGACGGTGCGCAGGACGTAGTCCCGCTGCTGTTCCTGCATCGACGTCATCGTTACAGTCTGCCCCTGAAATGAAACAACGGCACCGAGGAACCGGATCCTCGGTGCCGTTGCGAAGTGGACGAACTACTTCTTCTTGGCCTTCTTGGTCGCCTTCTTGCCTGCGGGCTTCTTGGCGGTCGACTTGGCCTTGACCGGAGTCTTTTCGTTCGAGCACACGGCGTCCAACAGCAACTGGGTGACCACGTATGGATCACAGTTGGCGTTCGGGCGACGGTCCTCGGCGTAACCCTTGCGGTCACGAGCGACCTGCCACGGGATGCGCACGGATGCTCCGCGATTGGAGACGCCGTAGCTGAACTTGTTGTACGGAGCGGTCTCGTGCTTGCCGGTGAGGCGGCTCTCGATGTCGTGGCCGTAGTTGCTCACGTGCAGATCGACACGCTTGCTCAACGACTCACACGCGGCTTCGATCGCTTCGTAGCTCGAGCGCATGGCCTTCGTCGAGAAGTTGGTGTGTGCACCTGCACCGTTCCAGTCACCCTTCTGCGGCTTGGCGGCAAGCGAGATGACGACGTCGTGATCCTCGGCGATGCGCTCGAGCAACCAGCGACCGACCATCAAGTGGTCGCTCACGGTGAGAGCGTCGGCGGCACCGATTTGGAACTCCCACTGACCGGGCATCACTTCAGCGTTCGTGCCTTCGATCATGAGGCCTGCTTCGATGCACGCCCACGTGTGCTCTTCGATGATCTCGCGACCCATCACGCGGCCTGCGCCGACTCCGCAGTAGTAGGGACCCTGCGGACCGGGCTCACCGTCGGTCTCGGGGAAACCGTACGGACGGCCGTTCGTGCGCATCATCGTGTATTCCTGCTCGATGCCGAAGATCATTTGGTGAGCAGCGAACTTCTTCGCGGTCTCTGCACACTTGGCACGAGTGTTGGTCGGGTGCGGCTCACCGGTCTGGGCGAGGCGAACCTCACACAGCACGAGGATGTTCTTGCCGCCGCGCAGCGGATCTGGACAGCTGAAGACCGGCAGCAACATGCAGTCCGAGCGATCGCCCGTGGCCTGTTCCGTCGAGGATCCGTCGAATCCCCAGATCGGTGGGGTCTTCACGGAGTTGTCCAAGATCTTCGTCTTGGAGCGCAGCATCGGTGTCGGCTTGTGTCCGTCCACCCAGATGTATTCGGCCTGATAGGGCATGGTGTTCCTTCCGGTTGAGAGCCAGGCACTGACCTGGCTCAGGTACGCGACAAGTCAAACAGAGCGCCGTTTCACCGCCGTTGCCCGATTGTGAACGGCGTGTGAAGTTCCACTCGAGCCCTTCGGCGTCGGTCGTAGCCTGATTACGTGGCGTCCACGACCCCTCGCACTTTGTCGATCTGCCTTGCCCAGATCAATCCGACAGTGGGTGACGTGCAGGGCAACGCGGCCAAGGCCCTCGAGGCCTATCGCAGCGCAGACGATGCCGGTTGCGATCTCGTGGCGTTCCCCGAACTCACGCTGACCGGTTATCCACCTGAAGACCTCGTGCTGAAGGCGGGATTCGTCGCCGACAATCAGACTTGGCTCGAAGATTTCGCCGCGCGCACGGGCGAGTGCGTAGCCGTGGTCGGCTTCGTCGATGGCGAGGACGGCGTGTTGTACAACGCGGCGGCGATCTGCCACCGGGGCCGCGTCGTGCATCGCTACTACAAGAACTTGTTGCCGAACTACAGCGTGTTCGACGAAGAGCGGTACTTCACACCGGGTGATGACGCACGTGATGCGGCCACCATTTATCGAATCGGTGGCGCGCTCGTGGGTGTGACCATCTGCGAAGACATTTGGAGCCCCGTCGGCCCGGTTGCCGCACAGGCACGAGCTGGTGCGAGCCTCGCAGTCAGCATCAATGCATCACCGTTCCACCGCGGCCGACTCGATGAGCGCACCACGATGATCGCTGAGCGTGCGAAAGCGACGGGATGTGCCGTCGCCTACGTCAATCAGATGAGTGGTCAGGATGAACTCGTCTTCGATGGTGGGAGCATGGTCATTGGTCGTGACGGTGCCGTTCTCGCGCGCTCCCCTCAATTCGAGGAACATCTCTTGTTCACGTCCATCGCGTTGCCCGACGCACAGCCGGGTGCACACGCGACGGTCGTCGACATCACCGACGCACCGAGGGCCAACCGTTCGACGAGTGACACGGTCTCCGCGCCGGTACTCAGTGATCGCGCTCAGATCTATGGCGCACTCGTCGTCGGCACGCGCGACTACGTGCGCAAGAACGGCTTCACCGACGTCGTCATCGGGCTGTCCGGCGGTATCGACTCGGCGCTCGTGGCCGCGGTCGCAGTGGATGCGCTCGGCGCCCAGCACGTCCACGGGGTGTCGATGCCATCGCGCTATTCGAGCGAGGGATCACGAAGCGACGCGGCTGTCCTCGCCGCGAATCTCGGCATCGAGATGCGCACGATCTCGATCGAACCAGCATTCGGCGCATACCTCGACATGACGTCAGAGTCGTTCGCCGGTCGTCCTGCGGACTTGACCGAAGAGAACTTGCAGAGCCGAGTGCGCGGAACGACGCTCATGGCCCTGTCCAACAAGTTCAACTGGATGGTGCTCACCACGGGGAACAAGAGCGAACTCGCCGTCGGCTACTTCACGCTGTACGGGGACTCCGTCGGCGGGTATGCGGTGATCAAGGATCTCTTGAAGACCACCGTCTATGACCTCTGTTCCTTCGTCAATGAGCAGGCCGGTCGGGAACTGATTCCAACCGCGATCATCACCAAACCGCCGTCGGCAGAACTGCGTCCCGACCAGCGCGACGATCAGTCACTGCCGCCGTACGAGGTGCTGGATCCGATCCTCGAGTTGTACGTCGAGCGGGATCGAACGGCCGCAGAGATCATCGCGATGGGCCATGACGAGGCACTCGTGCGTCGAATCGCACGACTCGTCGACATGAACGAATACAAGCGACGTCAGGGACCCCCAGGGGTTCGCGTGACGCGCAAGGCGTTCGGCAAGGATCGCCGACTGCCGATCACCAACGGTTATCGCGGCTAGTCAGCCGAGGTGTGCACCGCCGCGACGGCGGAAAGCGAGGATGCAGAGCGCACCGAGTACGCCGAATGCTGCGCCGATGAGCGCAGGTGCCGCGATGCCGTATTCGGTGTAACTCGTCGTCGCCACTCGCGCCATCACCGCTCGGCCGACGGTGCCGGCCCCGAGCACCCAACCAAGGCCTGCTCCCGGATTGTTCGGGACGAGTTGCGTCGCCACGGGCAACAGACTCACGACGGAGAACTCGAAGCCCATGAAGTAGATGATCACGGCGATCACACCGATGATCAGGTTCGAACCACCGAGTGCAAGCAGAATCCCGGACGGCACGATGAGGAGCGCACCGAGCGCGATGCTGTTCTCCTTGCCCCACGTATCGGTGAGTCGCGCAGACGACGTCGACGCAACCAACTCGATCCCGCCAACGAGGAATCCAACTGCAGAGATTCGTGCTGCACCGAATCCGAAGTCGTCTTCGAGCCAGGCTCCGAACGTCACGAAGAGGTTCTGTGCGCTCGCCATGATGCAGAACATCGTCGCGACGACGAGCCATGCGCGACCGGTGATTCGCCGCGGTGCACCGTGGACGTGTTCATGGGTCGCACGAGGCTGGGCGTTGATTCGCTTGGCGATGACGAAGACGTAGAACACGAGCGAGGCGATTCCAACCCAGTACGCCACGCGCCAGGAGCTCAGCGCCGTGATCACACCCATCACCGACACACCGATGAGGAGTCCGAGCGCCCACGATGTTTCGGTCAACCCGACGATTCGACCGCGTTGTTCGTACTTCACGTGATCGGCGATCCACGCGCCGAGCCCGAGATCGAAGCTCTGCTTCGTCAACGCGAGCACTGCGACGCCGATTCCGAACACCAAAAGGTTCGGGGCGAGCGCAGCAATGACGCAACCGAGTGCGGTGCCGACGAGACCGAGCAACATCGAGGTGCGATGCGTGAGGCGATCAACGAGTCGTCCGGCCATCGGTGAGGTGAGCCCCGTCAACTCGGAGATTGCAACCGCGATGCCGATGTCTTCGATCGAGGCATCGAAACCCTTGGCGATGATCGCGAGGAAGGGTGGTGCGAATCGATAGCAGGCATTCGTGACGAGGCGCGCGGCCGTCACCGCCGTGATGTTGCGGCGAATCTCTGGGTCGAAGGAGTCATCGAGTCCGCGACCAAGCATGCCGGTCAAACCTACAGTGCTTCGCCGAGGTCGTGTTCGTCGATCACGCTCACGACGTCACCGGCCGTGACCGTGTCATCGTCGTGCACGAAGAACCAGGACCCCGACAGATTCGCGAGCCTCGGGTTGGCGACGTTGAGGACGTAGCGCATGGTGCGGATGACGCCCGAGTGGCTCACGATCATGCCCGTTCCGTCCGCACAGTGCTGGGACAAGTCCACGAGCGCCGACGTCATGCGATTCATGATGCTCTCGTCGGACTCGAAGCCCTCCGGCTTGCGACGCGCGGCGAGGAATCCGGGCCATCGCTCCTCGATTTCGTGCACGGTGAGGCCCTCCCAGGGACCGACGTGGGTCTCGCGCAGTCGTTCATCGACGTGAACGGGTCCCACGCCGTGGTGTTCGGCGATGATCTGTGCGGTGTCGAGTGCACGTCGCAAGTTGCTCGAGGCGATGAAGTCGAATCCGCCGAGCTTCGACGCCGCCGCTCGCGCTTGTGCGATGCCGTGATCACTCAAGTCGATGTCCGCGCGACCCTGCCAGCGTTGTTCGATGTTCCACAGGCTCTGACCGTGGCGCACGACGAGGAAGCGAGCGCGAATCGGTGCGAACTTCATCCCAAGGCAGGGTAGTGGCAACACTACGATGAGGTCGTGGCTCACCTGAGACTGTTCGCCTCCGCGCGTGAAGCAGCAGGAACTGCACAAGACGTCATCGATGGTTCGACCGTCGAAGAAGTGTTGAACATCGCGGTGAAACGATTTGGGCCGCAGTTCGAGTCGGTGCTCGGCTCGTGTCGTGTGTGGTTGAACGGTGAAAGTGTCGAGATGCACCATCGTGTCGGTGACGGTGACGAGGTCGCAGTCCTTCCTCCGGTGTCTGGTGGTTGCCAATGACCAACTTCGACGAGTTGTCGCTCGACGAGATTCGCTCACGGCGTGCTCGTCTGCAGGCGCAGGAAGACGCAGTGTCCTTCGTTCGTCGATTGGCACAGGGTCGCCTCGACCTCGCCCGCGACGAGGAGCGTCGTCGACAGTCCAACGATCGATCGGTGAACGTGGAGAGCGAACTCGCCGAGGTGTTCGGACAGGAGCACGGCGGCGGTTCGGCCCGGCCCCCACGCGAGACGAACATCGCAACCGATCATCCACTCGTCGTCGAACTCGAACGGCTGTGTGAATCGCTCGGATTCGGATCGCTGCGACAGCTTGACGTCGACAGCCTGCGCGCGGCGATCGAGCAGCTCGCGGCATTCGAATTGGCTCGTTCGTCGGAGCGCCGTGCGCTGTTCGATGAGATCGATGCGCTCACTGCCGAACTCGTGCGCCGATACAAGGACGGCGGGGCGAACGTCGACTCCTTGCTCGCCGAGTAAGAACCGCGATGACCGATCGTCGACTGCCGGACGTCGGCAACTTCATCCGCCAGCAACGAGAGCTTGCCCAGCAGTCGATCCGCGATCTCGCTCGTCTCGCTGGAGTATCGAATCCGTATCTCTCGCAGATCGAGCGAGGTCTGCGCAAGCCCTCTGCCGAGATCTTGCAACAACTCGCGCGTGCGTTACAGATATCGGCGGAGTCGCTCTACGAGCGTGCAGGAATCCTCGACCCAAATGACGCCGACAAGCCGACGGTCGTGGATGCGATTGCCAATGACGACGCACTGACCAAGGAACAGAAGCAAACACTGATCGCCGTGTACCGCAGTTTCACCGCCGACGACCGTCAGGACTGAGTTTCGGGGACATTCCCCTCGTCGGAATATTCGCTTCCGTAGATAGGTTTCATAGGTGATGCAACGCGTCGCCGTGCTGTCGATGCACACCTCTCCGCTTGCCCAACCTGGCATCGGCGACGGTGGTGGGATGAACGTCTACGTGCGCGAACTCGTTTCGGGTCTCGCGAGCCAAGGCGTGGAGTGCACGACGTACACGCGACGCTGGAGCGACTCACTGCCCGATGTCGTTGAGGTGGAGCCGCACCATCGTGTCGTCCACATCGACGCTGGCCCGACGGACATGCCGAAGGACGAGCTGCTCAGTGTCGTGGACGACTTCACCGACGGAGTTGCCTGGCACATCGGTCGCAACGGCGGAACCGACCTCGTCCATGCCAACTACTGGCTCTCTGGACTTGCCGGCCATCGTCTGAAGCACGAGCTCAACTTGCCGCTCGTCACGACGTTCCACACCTTCGCCCGCGTGAAGAGCCTCGGTGGAGACGTGGAGTCTGCGGTTCGTGATCGCGCGGAGACCGAAGTGATCGGCTGTGCTGACGCGATCTTCGTGAGCTGCACCGAGGAGCGCTCGCAGTTCGAGTCGCTGTACGGCGCCGCACCCGGTCGTATCGAAGTGCTCGCGCCGGGCGTGCAGCGCGCGTTCTTTTCACCCGGCGATCGCCGCGGTGCCCGCCACGCGCTCGGTCTTGGTTCGGGAAACATCCTGCTCTTCGTCGGACGCATTCAGCCATTGAAGGGGCTCGATGTTGCCGTGCGCACCCTGGCCGCACTCAGCGACACCACCGCGCGACTCGTCGTCGTTGGTGGAGCGAGTGGCGCAGAGGGCACTGCAGAGTTGCAGCGTGTTCGTGAGCTCATCGATTCCCTCGGTGTCACCGACCGTGTGCTCTTCTACGAGCCGCAGCCGCACCACCTGTTGTCCACGTTCTATCGCGCAGCTGACGTCGTCTTGGTTCCGTCGCGCAGTGAGAGCTTCGGGCTCGTCGCGCTCGAAGCGGCTGCCTGTGGCGTGCCAGTCGTCGCGACCGGAGTCGGTGGGTTGCTCAACTTGATCGAGGACGGCAAGACCGGGTTCCTCGTGCCGGGCCGCGACCTCGACCAGTTCGTCCGATTCACGGAGCGCCTCCTCGGCGACTCGTTGTTGTCGCTCTCGATGGGAACCGCGGCGGCCGAACGCGCCACGCGGTACTCCTGGAAGGCGGCCGCCACGACCGCCCGCACGTTGTTCACCGATCTGCGTGCCCGCGACCTCGTGGCCTGCAGCTAGTGAGCGACCTCTTCGACGACTCAGCCCTTGCGCGCCTCGAGCGCAACATCGATGAATGGCTCGCAAACCTGCGAGGGACGAACACTGCCATCGTGGCGATCGATCGAGCAGAAGGGGATGAGATCCGCTGGTACGTGCGAATGCGCGGTGAAGAGAAGGAATTCACCACGATCTGGATCACACTCGGTCAACGCACGCTGCGTTACGAGACGTACGTGATGCCGGCACCGGAGGAGAACGCCACCGAGTTGTACGAGTCCGTGCTTCGGCGTAACGAGCGTCTCGTCGGCGCACATTTTTCGATCGGTGCCGAGGACGCGATCTTCTTGCGCGGAGAGTTGCCACTCGCGCTCGTGTGTGAACCCGAGCTCGATCGCATCGTCGGAACCCTGTACGACATCGTCGAACGGGCATTCCCGTCGCTGATTCGAATCGGGTTCGCAAGTCGCTTCACTGACGACGAGTGACCTCGCTAGCCTCAACTCAATGTCGGTTGGAGCAATCACGTTCGTTGGCGGCGGCAACATGGGTGCCGCGCTGGTTGAGGGATTGATTCGGGCAGGGGAGTCCCCGTCAGGCATCACCATCGTGGAGACCTCCGCGGACCGGAGGGCCCTCCTCGCCGAGAAGTTTCCGGGAGTCACGCTTGTTGACTCGATCGGACCGTGCACCGCTGGCGTGATTGCCGTGAAGCCTGCAGGTGCGGCGGCGGTGTGCCGTGACCTGAGCGCCGCGGGAGCAACCCGAGTCCTGTCGATCGCGGCCGGAGTCTCGGTGGAGACGTTGCAGTCCGCAGCCAGCGGTTCGACCGCCGTCGTGCGTGCGATGCCGAACACGCCGGCACTCGTCGGCGAAGGCGCCGCAGGGATCTGTGCCTCGTCGCGATGCTCTGCAGCGGATGTGGAGTGGGCACGCGAAGTGCTTGGCGCCGTCGGAGTGGTCGTCGAGGTGCCCGAGTCGTTGATCGATGCGGTGACGGCGATCTCCGGGTCGGGCCCCGCATACCTCTTCCTCGTCGCCGAGGCGATGATCGATGCGGGCGTGGCGCAGGGTCTCCCGCGTGACGTTGCCGACCTCCTCGTGCGACAGCTGCTCGTCGGGTCGGCTCGCTTGCTTCAGCAAACGGGCGAGGCGCCCGAGGAACTGCGGGCCAAGGTCACCTCACCGAACGGCGTCACGGCGGCTGCCATCGAGGCCCTCGAGCACGCAGGACTGCGCTCGGCGATCACCAAGACCGTCGAAGCAGCGGTTCGGCGAAGCCGTGAGATGGGAAATTAACCGGGCGGTAAAGACTTGACTGGCGGGTCGGTCGGCGAGAAAGATACTCAAAAATATTTTGCGGAGAGGTTCGCACATCGCGGAAATCTGCGTAAGGTATGTCCGAAGTCACGAACACCGGACGGGGTTTACCCCCCAACCGGGAGTCGCGCTCCACGGAGCGCGCCGTTTGGGCCGGTGCCGTCGGGGGGTTGGCACCGGCCCATTCGCTTTTTCCGGGACTGTTTTTCGCTCGTAGCGTGAAGCGCACCATGGCGCCGCGATTCGACAACATCTCGTTCCTCACCGACTACGGAACGCGTGACGAGTTCGTCGGCATCGTCAAGTGCGTCATCGCCGACCTTGCACCACACGTTCGTGTCATCGACATCACCCACGACGTTCCCGCGTTCGATGTGCGCGCGGGATCGCTCGCCCTTGCTCGGGCCGTGTCGTACGTTCCGCAGGGCGTGGTGCTCGCCGTCGTCGATCCAGGTGTCGGCACCAACCGTCGGGCGATTGCTGTGTCCGTCGCCGGAGGTACGGGGATCTTCGTCGGCCCCGACAATGGGCTGTTGTCCATGGGCGTTGCGCTCGCAGGTGGCGCAGACGAGGCCGTCGAACTCGACAATGCCGAGTATCACCTCGCCGCGCCCGGTGACACGTTCGCGGGTCGCGACATCTTTGCTCCGGTTGCTGCACATCTGTGCAATGGAGTGTCGCTGCGTGAACTTGGTACGCCGATCGATGTCGACACACTCCTTCCCGGAATCGTCCCACTGCCGCGTCAAGAGGGCGACGAACTGCATGCCGAGGTGACCTGGGTCGATCGTTACGGCAACTGTCAGATCAACGTCTCACCAGACGAAGTCGCGCATCTGGGTTCGCCCGTCCGAGTGACGCTCGGTGCGCGTGGAACTGGCGAGCGCATCGTGCGCTCGATGCCCATCGTGCGCAACTTCGGTCAGATCGGATCCGGCCTCGGTCTCGTCGTCGACTCCTTCGGGATGCTCGCGATCTGCCGCGATCGAGGATCGGCGGCACTCGAGCTCGATCTCTCGCCGAGTGACCTCGTGGTGCTGACCCGTGACGATGGTTCGCCGGCGGGTCAGGCCATGCCCGTCACGTTGACGGCCAAGACGAAGCCGGCCTGACGAACGCCTAGTCTCGTGGCATGCGTCCGGCTACCACTCTCGCCATCGCCCTCCTGCTGATCGCCATCTTCGCGGCGGGCATCGTCTCGCTCACGCAGTAGCCAAATGAACAACCTCGCCTCGATCATCGACGGTCACGCGGCGGACTCGCCAGCACTCATCTCTCGCGGTGAGACGACGACCTATGGACAGTTGCGGGATCAGGTCGGCGCCGTGCGAGGAGCACTGAAGGCGGCGGGAGTCGCCAAGGGCGACACCGTGGCGTTGGTGTGTGGCAACTCGACAACCTTCGTGGTCGCGTACCTCGCGACGCTCGGCGTCGGTGCGGTCGCGGTGCCGATGAACGTCATCAGTCCGGCTGCGGAGATCGAGCGGGAGATGCTGGTCGTGAACCCGACAGCGGTCTTCGTCGATCCGGCAGCGGTCAACACGTGGCGGAGCATCGATTCGACCCGCCTCACCAAACTCAAGCTCGTCGTTGCAACCGAAGGAACCGACATCGCTGGCGCGGTGTCGATGTCGTCGTTGCTTGGATACTCGCCGAGCGAGATCGTCGAGGTCGAGTCCTCTGCGACGGCAGCACTGATCTTCACGAGTGGCACGGCCGGTGCGCCGCGTGCTGCGATGCTCACGCACCGCAACCTGAAGTCGAACCTCGAGCAGCTCGAGCGCAACACCGTGATGCGTCCGAGCGACGTGGTGTACGGCGTGCTTCCGGTGTTCCACATCTTCGGTCTCAACGTGATGCTTGGATACTCGCTGTACCGCGGTGCATCGATCGTCCTCGTGCAGCGTTTCGATCCATCGACGGCCGTCGACACGATCCGCGAGCGCAAGGTGACGGTGGTGCCCGGCGCGCCACCGGTCTGGACGGCGTTGTCACAGTTGCCAGGACTGCAAGCTTCCGATCTCGCCAGCGTGCGCATCGCACTCACGGGTGCATCGAAGATGCCCGAGGACACGATCGCGGTGATGCGCGACAAGTTTGGTGTCGAAGTCCGCGAGGGTTACGGGCTCACCGAGGCCTCGCCCGTGGTGTCGAACTCGATGGGTCTCGAGATGCGCATCGGTTCCGTCGGTCGCCCCATTGACGGTGTCGAATTGCGACTCGTGGATGAGTCAGGAGACGAAGTCGAGGACGGGGATGAGGGAGAGATTTGGGTTCGCGGCGAGAACGTCTTTGCGGGCTACTTGAACGACCCGGTGGCAACGGCTGCGGTACTGACGTCGGACGGGTGGCTGAAGACCGGAGACCTCGGAGTTCGCGACGATGACGGATACCTCTACATCGTCGATCGCCTGAAGGACTTGATCATCGTGTCGGGCTTCAACGTGTATCCCGCCGAGGTCGAGCAGGTGTTGCTCTCGCATCCTGACGTCATTCAGGCTGCCGTCGTCGGTGTTCCTCATCCGCACACCGGCGAGGCCGTTCGCGCCTACGTGGTGACCAATGGTTCGCCGACCGCTGATGAGGACGCGATCATCCAGTTCTGCCAGCAGCACCTCGCTCGTTACAAGTGTCCGTCGAAGGTGTTGTTCGTGAACGAACTACCGACCGGTGGCACCGGCAAGGTATTGCGCCGCGCGCTGCACTGACGCACGTCTCGTCGAATTACTGGCGACGAGGAATCCAGCGAACAACACGATCACTCCCGCAAGCAACGTCACCGCGAATGCTCGGTCTTTGCCGAGCCTGCCTGCGAGCGTGCCGCTCGCCGACAACACGATCGTTCCCGTCGCGATGAGCACATTGCCGATCGCCAGACGTCGAGGCGAGATCACCTGACGAGCGTTCGCCGAAGTCAGCGAAGGGTTCTTCTTCGCAAGTACTCGCCACGTCGACCACAGGGCTCCGAGGATGATGACGAGCGCAGGTACCCCCGAACCAACCGCTGCGAGGATGCGCGGTGCAACCCCGAAGACCTCTCTGCCCGTCGGAAACTCGTCCGCAACGATTTCTGTCTTCATCGGCGCGATGAGCACGATCCCGGTCGCGAGTCCGGTCAGTGCAACGAGCGTCGTCTGCACGATGTCGCCGACCCGACGGCCGACCAAGAGGTAAACCGTGCCGAGGGCGAGCCACGCCACGTTGAGGACCGCGCCTGCAAGAAAGAACAAGCGGAAGACGCCGCTCGACCATCCAGTGCTCTCGGCCCACCACAGCGAGAATGAGCCGAGCGCAAAGAGCGCCATGGCGACGGTCCAGGCTCGCTCGTGTGGGTGACCACGTCGCAGCCAGCGGTCGGCCGTGCTGAGGGCAAAGGCGCAGGCGATGAGGGCGGCCGCTCCAGCCAACGCTGAATTCACGCCATTCTGTGCGGCGAAGGCGACCGATGTCATGGACGCAGACACTAGTTGGAGTTCGTGAATTCCTGCACGAGTGAATAGCCTTGCCCCGTGGCCGACCTTGCACCAGCCTCTGCTCCCACTGGGCGTCGGCGAATTCCGGATGCCGCGGTTGCTCGACTGCCGGTGTACCTCCAGATTCTGAACGGCCTCATCGCCGACGGCACCGAGCAGTTGTCGAGCGACCAACTCGCCGCACTTGCCGGCGTCAATGCGGCGAAGGTGCGCAAGGACCTCTCGTATCTCGGGAGTTACGGCACACGAGGCGTCGGTTACGACGTCGCCTACCTCGTGTATCAGATCAAGCGCGAGCTCGGCTTGCACAACGAGTGGAAGGTCGTCGTGGTCGGCGCCGGCAACCTCGGCAACGCGCTCGCCAATTACAGCGGTTTCAACCTTCGCGGGTTTCCCGTGGCGGGAATCGTCGACATCGATGCGTCCAAAGTCGGTCGTTCGGTCGCTGGGGTCGAGGTTCGCCATGTGGACGAACTCGAGTCCATCGTTCGATCCGAAGACGTGTCGATCGGTGTGATCGCCACTCCACCGGCATCTGCTCAACAGGCGGCCGATCTCTTGGTCAAGGCGGGAGTCCGCTCGATTCTGAATTTCGCTTCCGTCGTGCTCACCGTTCCCGACACGATCTCGGTGCGCAGCGTCGATCTCGGCGTCGAGTTGCAGATCCTCGGTTACTACGAGCAGCTCAGTCGCGACACGGGCAAGGAAAAGCGTGAGGCGGTTCCCGCGTGTCGATAGCAGTCTTCGGAATCAATCATCGTTCCGCACCGCTCGAGGTCATCGAGCGTGTTGCATTGAACGACGAGCGTTTGGTGAAGGCACTCGACGGTCTCACCTCACGTGACACCGTGCGCGAGTCGGTGATCCTCTCGACCTGCAATCGCACCGAGGTCTACGTCGTCGCGGAGAAGTTCCACGGCGCATTCGCAGACGTTCGCGAGATGTTCCAGGAAGTGTCAGGGCTGTCGGCAGACGAGCTCACCCCACATTTGTTCAGCCAGCACGACGACCATGCCGTCGGTCATCTGTTCAACGTGGTGAGCGGACTCGATTCTGCGGTGCTCGGTGAAGCCGAGATCGTTGGCCAAGTGAAGAGCGCATGGGACACCGCACGTCGTATCGAGGCGGCACGAACCACGCTGAATCTGTTGTTCCGCCACGCACTCGAGGTCGGCAAGCGAGCACGCACGGAAACGGCCATCAGTCGCGGAACCGCATCGGTGTCGCATGCCGCAGTGGAGATGGCGACGGACCTCCTCGGGTCGCTGGCGAACAAGAACGTCGTCGTCATCGGTGCGGGAGAGATGGGTACCGGAATCGCTCGAGCGCTGTCGGCTGATGCTGCAGCGAGCGTCGTCGTGTTGAATCGCAGCAAGGAGCGAGCGATGGAACTCGCTGACTCAGTTGGCGCAACCGTACGCGACTTCACCGAGTTGAACGATGCGCTTCACCATGCCGATGTGCTCCTGACCTCAACGGGATCAGGCGAAGTGGTCGTCACCGCCGATGCGTTGTCTTCAGCCCGCAGTTCCGTCGGGGATCGACCGCTGCTCATCGTCGACATCGCCGTCCCACGCGACGTCGAACACGCAGCGGGGGATCTGCCCGGAGTCACGTTGCGCGACCTGCACGATTTGCGTGACTGGGCGCAGCAGGGAATTGCAGCGCGGGCACAGGAAACCGACGAAGTTCGCTCGATCATCCTGCAGGAAGTCGCTCGCTTCGGTGAGGCGATGGTGGAGCGCCAAGCTGCTCCACTCATCGCAGAGCTGCATGAGCGCGCAGAGCAGATCCGTCAGGCCGAGGTCGAGCGGTACGTTGCTCGTCATGGTGGTTTGACGAAGGAAGACCGCGACGCAGTCGAGACATTGACGAAGTCGATCGTGGCGAAGTTGCTGCACTCACCGTCGATGCAGTTGAAGAACAATGCGGGCACGCCACAGGGCGAACGAATCTCCGACGCATTGCGCGACTTGTTCGACATCGAATGATTCGCATCGCCACTCGGTCGAGCGCCCAGGCGCGAACCCAAGCCGAGGTGGTCGGAAACGCTCTTCGCGCTGCAACGGGTCGCGACTATGAACTGGTCTTCGTCGAGACCCTCGGCGACAAGCGTCGCGACGTGCCGCTCCACACGATCGGTGGGCAGGGAGTGTTCGTCAAGGAAGTTCAGCACGCAGTGCGGGAAGGACTCGCGGACATCGCGATCCACTCGGCGAAGGATCTTCCCTCTGCAGACACGCCGGGTCTCGTCGTCGGCGCATGGTGCGAGCGCCGTGATGCACGGGACGTATTGGTTGGCGCAACCATCGACGATCTCGCTCATGGTGCGACCGTGGCGACGGGATCGGTTCGACGTCAGGCACAACTCGGCGCAATCCGACCTGATCTCACTTTCACCGACCTTCGTGGGAACATCACCACTCGCCTGGAGAAGGTTCCCGCTGGTGGAGCGATCGTGATGGCTGCAGCAGCGCTGCAGGTACTCGGCCTCACGGATCGGATCGCGCAGTATCTCGACCTCGAACGATTCGTCCCGATGGTCGGGCAGGGTTGTGTTGCAGTCGAGTGTCGTGACGACGATGACGAGTCGCGACACCTGCTCACGACCGTCGATCACCCCTCGACACGTCAGGCAGTCGAGACCGAGCGTGCTTTTCTCGCCGAGGTTGGCGCCGGGTGCACTGCGCCGCTTGGGGCGCACGCCGCCGACGGTGCACTGTCGGTGTTCATGGCCTCGGGACCTGAGCCGACTGCACGTCGTTTCTCTGCACGACGGGAGTTGAAGGTCGGCTCCGGAGCACACGATGTCGCCCGTGAACTTGCGCGCGAAGCAGTTCGCGCCGTTGAACGATGACGTTGCTGCACGGTATTCGCGTCGTGCTCACGCGACCTGATGATGCATCAACGGAAATCATGGATGCGTTACGTGGTGCGGGCGCAGACGTCGTCA